>JAIXZB010000124.1 GCA_027489915.1 Rickettsiales bacterium
AGCTGAGCTAAGGCGGCACTTGGTACTTCTCCGCGACCTTTTTATAGCCTTATTACAGGCCGGGGCAAGATCGGAACCCCTTACTCTCACAGCGATATATACACTCGACCCGCAAATTACGAATGAGGTGCTCTACCAGCTGAGCTAAGTCTGCACACCTTGGAATACAGGCTACCTAACGAACCGTAGCAGCAAATGCAACCACTAGCTAGTTACCAGCGCGCATTTTGCTGTGGAAACGGCCATAGAGGAAGTAAATAAGCGCACCCACCGCTAAGTAAATCGCCATGTATTTCGCCATCTCAGCACCACTTTCCGTAAGCACGGGCAGACCATCCTTGAAGCCAAAGAAAATCGACAGCATTAAATACCCACACGATAAAATGCCCAAAATCGGGAACCACGGCTTAAACGGCGTGCTGAACGGGCGCACAATATCAGGGCGTCTGAAATGCAGGAACAGCACACTCACACACACAATAATAAACGCGCTAAGTGTTCCCACACTGGTCATATCCCCCAGTTTCTTGATTGGCACCGTGGCGGCAATCGTTCCCACCAGCGCACCCACCACCAGCGTATTCACCCATGGCGTATGCGTTTTTGCACTCACCTTATGGAAAAAGCTCGGAATTAGCCCATCACGCGACATGGTGTAAAACACCCGCGTCTGGCCATAGCACAGCACCAGCATCACTGAGCTGAGCCCTGCAATCGCCCCAATCTTGATAATGAACGAGAACCACTCAAGCCCAATCGCATCCACCGCAACCGCCATCGGGTCAGCCACGTTCAGCGAGGTGTATTTCACCACACCCGTAAGCACCAGCGCCACGCACATATATAAAACCGTGCACACAAGCAGCGATCCAAGTATCCCAAACGGCATATCACGCTGCGGGTCTTTCGCTTCCGCCGCCGCGGTCGAAACCGCTTCAAACCCGATATACGCAAAGAAAATAATACTCGCCGCGCGGAAAATACCATCCACACCAAATTCACCCGGCCCCGTATTCTCCGGAATAAACGGCGTCCAGTTATCGATATCCACGTAAAACACACCAATCGCAATAAACGCAATAATCACCGCCATCTTAATGAACACAATAATGTTATTCACGGTTGCCGATTCACTCATGCCCTTAATTAAAAGCAGGGTCACCATCATGATACCACCAAAGGCAAGAGCATTGAATTTACCCACCACATACTCACCCGCCGCGTTACCAAGATACAGTACCTCAGAACCTTTTTTCACGACCTCGATCATAGTGTATCCATTAGATTCATAAACGCCGCGAAGCGCTTCATTTACCATGATTTTAGCATTCGTCGCCGTCACCCACTCGGGGGGAATAAACACATTCATACCCAGCAAGAAGCTATTCAAATACCCAGACCATCCGACAGCCACAGCCGAAGCCGAAATGCCATATTCAAGCAAAAGCAACCACCCCATCGTCCAGGCAAACACCTCACCTAGCGTCGCATACGCATAGGTATACGCACTCCCCGAAACAGGCAGAACCGAAGCAAGCTCAGCATAACAAAGCCCAGCAAAGGCGCAGGCAACGCCAGCAATCACAAACGATAAAATAATGGCAGGCCCCGCATGGCTTGCTGCCGCTGTTCCCGTCATCACAAAAATACCAGCGCCGATAATGCAGCCAATACCGAGCGTTACCAGATTCCACTTACCCAACGTGCGTTTAAGCCCAGTATTTTGTGCTTCTTTCTGAATCTGCTCAATGCTCTTACGTACCATGAGTTGACTGGACATGCGTTGCCTCGTTATAAGTTTTCAATACTGCACTCAAGGCCTAGCAGCCCACCCAAGCCAAGGCAAGGTGAAAAGAAACCATAGCAATCATTTGATGTTTATTAGGTTTTTTGTTTTAATCTGTTCATAAGCTTTCGCACCGCCACCTTATCTGCCAGCGCGGGAGGTGCTGCGGCATCTGCAACAACCACCACCTCAATCCCCGTTTCGGGGTCAATTGCCGTTACACGGACATAACGTCCATTCACCACCCGTTCAATGATAACGCCGCTCGGATCACCCATCCGTATCCTCGTTTGCCGCTGCAGGCTCAATCACCAGCTCCACAATCTGGTTGGCTTTCTTCTCTTGCACCACAAAACGGTATCCAAAAAACTCAAACACCGCCCCTTTATCAGGAATGCAACGCGCTTCATGTAACACCAGCCCAGCAACCGTTGTCGCATACTCATCGGGCAAATCCCAATCCAGCTGGCGATTAATATCCCGAATCGTCACCGTTCCTGCAACGCGGTAGGCCTTCTCGCCAAACGGAATCACATCCGCAATCACAAACGGGTCGTGCTCATCTTCAATCTCACCTACGATTTCCTCAATCACATCCTCAAGCGTCACAATGCCAAGCCACGCGCCATATTCATCGACCACACATGCCAGATGCTTGCGTTTCGAACGAAACGCCTGAAGCTGCTCCGCAAGCGAGGTGGTTTCTGGCACAAACCATGGCCTGTGCGCAATCTGACGAATCATCTCGCGCGTAATGCCAATTTTCTGCTCTCGTACCAGCTTAATCAAATCGCGCAAATGCAGAATACCGATGATATTTTCCTGCTCATTCTGCCACAACGGAATCCGGCTATAGTTCGAATTCAGTGCAGCCGTCACCATCGCCTCAGGCTCCAGCGCAAAATCAATCGAAAACACCCCTTTGCGATGAATCATAATTTCGCGAACCTCGCGCTCTGCCAAATCGAGAATACCGCCCAAACGGTCGCGGTCTTCCTTCTCCACCGCCCCTTCGCTATGGTGCAAATCAATCGCCCCACGAATCGCCTCCATCGCCGCATCAGGTGAGAGATGCACACTTTCTTTTACGCCAAACACACGCAGTATGGCCCACACAATTATCTGCACCATTTTGGTCAGCGGCCACATCAGCTTAACAATAATTTCCATCGGCCACGCCACCGACAACGCAAACCGTTCCGTGTGGTGAATCGCCACTGTTTTTGGCAGCACCTCGGCAAAAATCAAAATCCCAACCGTAAGGATAACCGTTGCATACACAGGCCCCCATTCTGGCCCAAATAAACTCACAAATAAAACCGTACCCATCGAAGCCGAAGCGATATTCACCAACGTATTGCCAAGCAACACCGTACCAATCAGCGCATCTTTCTGGTCACGCATGCGCTTCACCCTACGCGCTGCATTATTTCCCGATTGCATCAGGTTAAAAATCCGCGCGCGCGATACCGCCGTAAGCGATGTTTCCGCGCCCGAAAAGAACGCCGAAACCGCAATACAAAGCGCAATCATCAACGCATCAAACAATACTGGATCCATTACACTTCCTCTTTCACAAAACTCTCCACCACCTCAAACGCAACCGCATGCGCCACATCCTTACTCACCACCGCACGCCCAAGCGCATCCAGCGTAATAAATGTCAACTTGCCATCTTCCACTTTCTTATCTCCCGCCATGTGCTGCATCAGCGCCTCTGCATTCCATGCATACGCTATATCGTTCACATGCGCCTTCATGCCAATTTCGCGCAAATGCTTGACCAGCTCCTTCTCAACATCCGCCCCAATCTTGCCCATACGTGCCGATAACCTACAGGCCATTACCATACCAATAGCCACTGCCTCGCCATGCAGCACACGCCCATCATATCCAAGCTCTGCTTCTATCGCATGGCCAAATGTATGGCCAAAATTGAGTAATGCGCGCTGCGCCGATTCACGCTCATCCGCGCCTACAATCTGTGCCTTCATCTCACAACTTCGCGCAATTGCACGCGTCATATACTCCGTGTTGCCAGCCAGCATATCCGTGCCATGACGCAGCAACCATGCATAAAACTCTGCGTCACCCAGCAACCCATATTTCAGTATCTCCGCATACCCCGCATACATCTCACGCTTGGGCAAAGTCACAAGCGTATCCGTATCCACCAGCACCGTAAGTGGCTGATAAAAACTCCCCACCAAATTTTTACCACGCGCCGTATTAATACCTGTTTTACCACCTACCGAACTATCCACCTGCGCAAGTAGCGTCGTAGGCAACTGCACAAAATCCACCCCGCGCATCAGCACACTGGCAGCAAATCCCGTAATATCTCCAACCACCCCACCACCCAGCGCAAACAATGTTGTACGCCTGTCTGCCTTCAGCGCAAGTAGCCTATCCATCAGCTCCTCAAACGCGCTAAAACTTTTGGTGGCCTCACCTGCAGGCAGCGTAATCACATCCGTACGAATACCGTGTGTGGCGCATTCTGCCTCCACCTGTTTGGCATAAAGCGGCGCTACATTTGCATCCGTCACAATAATAACGCGCGGCGAAGCCAGCTTAGCTGCTACCTCATCCACAAGGCGCGAAAGCACGCCCGATCCAATCACAATCTCATAGCTGCGCTCACGCAGCGGAACTGTTACACGTGTCTGCATCACACTCCCTTGCTCTGATGCGTTGCAAGCGCATCCATAATCCGTTGCACCACCGCTTCTTGCGAGCCACGATTAGAATCAATCGTAATATCCGCCGTCGCATAAACGGGGTAACGCTCCTCCATAAGCCGCGTCAAAATTGCCCGCTTATCACCCTGCTCTAAAATCGGTCTATGACTGCGCTTACTTACGCGCTCAAGCAGCACCTCAATATCCGCCTTCAACCACACCGTGGTTGCATTCGCCTCAATCACTGCGCGCACCGCAGGCTGCATCCACGCACCGCCACCAGTCGCCAGCACCAGCAACTCACCCGATAATAAACGTGAAATAACGCGATGTTCCAAGTCACGAAACATCGGCTCACCGTGAATCGCAAACATATCCGAAATACTGCACCCAGCCGATTCTTCAATCGCATGGTCAGAATCCACAAATGGCAAGTCCATCGCCTTCGCCAGCTTTTTACCCACGGTCGATTTCCCAGCACCCATAAGCCCAATCAACACCACAGGCTTGGTATGCGACACACTGTAATGGCGTGTCGCTTGCACTTCGGTGTTCACAGGTTGCGTTTTTATTTCCATGGCGCTAAGGATAACGTCACATACAAGGAAAGCAATGGAGCATCTACATGGAAAATAAACGTTCAAAAAAACCCCTAATACTCGGGCTTTCCGCCATTATCCTTGCAGCACTTGCGGCAGCCGCCTTCACCGCCCCTCAAAAAACCGCAACCAAAGTCGAAGAGCAACTGGGGTCCGAGAATTTCCTTAAATAATCATGAAACCTGCTCAATTCGGTCATCTCGATGGATTCCTCGAAATGCTCAGTGCCGAACGTGGCGCCTCCCTCAACACCACCAATGCATACCGGCGCGATCTCGAGCAATTCCTGAGCTACATCAATAAACGAAAGCTCGAACTCACCACCCTCACCCATAGCGATCTCACCGCGTTTCTCTCGAGCCTCAGCAAAGCAGGCCTTGCTGAAAGCTCGCAAATGCGCAAGCGTTCTGCCATCCGCCAGTTTTTTGGCTACCTCTACCGCGAACGCGTGCGCACCGATGATCCTTCCCACATGTTGGAAGCACCAAAACCTATCCGCGCACTTCCGCACGTCATGAATACACAGCAAGTCACCGCCCTCATGAACATGGCAGCAAGCGACACCACTCCATCAGGACAGCGATTTCTATGCATGTTGGAGATTCTCTACGCATCAGGCATGCGCATCAGCGAACTCGTGAGCCTTCGCATGCAACACATCGAACGCGATCCAGCGACCAAAACCCTCGCCCCCTACATGCGCATCACAGGCAAAGGCAACAAAGAACGCATCGTTCCCCTGCACGCAAGCGCCATTACCTCCATCACCCATTACCTAAAAATCCGCCCGCAGCTTCTGCCGCCCGAATCCACTTCACCATGGCTGTTTCCCTATAAAACCAAAATGGGCCACATCAGCCGCCAACGGTTTGGGGCATGGCTTAAAGAAACCTGCATCGCCTGTAACATCAACCCCGATACCTGCTCACCCCACACACTGCGTCACTCCTTCGCCACCCACCTACTCGAAGGCGGTGCCGATTTGCGCGTCATCCAAGAATTACTAGGACATGCCGATATTTCCACCACCCAAATCTACACCCATGTCTCAAGCGCACATCTCACCAAAGTCATGCATTCCAAACACCCCCTCAGCAAAAAAACCATATCCCACAAAGAGGATTGAGCGTGAAGTAGTATTCCGCTAAAGAATACACATGGCTTCATTCCTACATCGCTTTTTCCGCCCCAGCGCCGTTCCAAACCTATGGCGTAAGCTGCGCGCATACACAAAACACCGCATCGCCCATAAACGCATCAGCACGCTAGAGAGCCAATGGAAAGAAATCACTGCCGCGCGTGATACCGTCTTTGCAGCGCGCATCAATAGCCGCTACCGCGCCCATCGGAATTCCAGCAGCGACATCGCCCTGCTTCCCACACATCAAAACAGCACCACCATCGCTCAAGAATCATGGGAAGCACTCTATAAACCCCGTCGCACCGCAACGCTTGACGCCGCAATCGATGTCATCATTCCCATCACACATAACTACGAAACAGTGCTTCCCGCACTCTACGAATTGCTAATCAGCACCAACGAAACACCCTTTCGCGTCGTAGCCATCCTCAGTAACCACCCCGATCACAAACTCATTGATAAACTACGCCGCCTGCAAGAGCTGGATTTGTTCGATTTGCTGGTCGCAAATAACGAAGAAACCCTAATTGAACTCACCAACTTCGCCATGCAGAGGCATGACACGCGCGATGTTATCCTACTCGCAAGCAACATCCGTTGCTGTAATGGCTGGATAGATAAATTAAGAACCAGCGCGCAGCACAACCCCGCCACCACAGCAAGCATAAGCCCATGGCTCACAACAGGTGGCATCACTGGCTACCCCTGCACCACCGATGCACTGTCCCACGCACTCGAAGATGTCGCATTACTCGACAGTTTATGCCAAGATATCTTTGGTAACGAAGAACCCGAGCCAATCGCTCAGCCAGCAACCTCAGCCCTCTATATCCGCCGCGAGGCATTACACAGCATTGGTTTGCTGCCAGAAAAACAAAGCAGCATTGCAAACGCCATCGCCGCTTGGGCACATATAGCTATCGACCGTGGATTTGCCCATAGATGGGCGCGGGGCACCATGCTTGGCACAAGCACAGGATACATTCCAAGCCCATCAACCCCCGCCGCCATCGAACACGATGCAAGCTATAAAGCCGCAGCAGTGCAACTGGATAAAGCGCGTTTAAAGCAACGTTGCAAACACAATCACCTCGTCATAGAAGGTATCCGCACACTAAAACCCGCACACGAATTATCGGGAATCCTCCATCTAACTGCCGATAGCGAAAACCCCAGCATCCTTCGCATCGGCGCACCTGATGCCCGCCTCTTTCCCCATCTGAACTTCACACTCGATACAAGCTTTGAGGAGCTCACAGAACTCTGCCACAGCATTGGCATCACAACATTACACATCCGCCAACTTGCAGGCTTCCCCGCGCGTATGGCCGAATGGGTACGTTTCTTTTCACACCAATCAGGCATTCCCTACACACTCGAATTGCAAGATGATTACCTTATTTGCCCAGGTATGTTAGGTGCTCAAAAAACATGCGATCCACACGATCTAGAAGCCAGCTACCGCAGCTTTAGTGAATCCTATCCACTCGATACGGATGGACAACCGCTATGGCTATGGCGCCTGCACAGCGCCGCATTAATAGAAAGCGCTGCCTCCACGGAGTTCAACACCGAAGAATTGCGCCAACTATACACACGCTATTTTAATCTACACTAAATAGCCTTAGCTGCAGACGTAAGCACCATAACTCTTCCATCATCAGCAACAGTGTCTTGCACAGCACTACCATAGCTATGCACTAGCTCTTTGAAAATATAATCAAGCACAGAACTTGCATGGCTAACCGCAGGTGAACCTACCACCTCGCCCGAGGGAGCAAACGGCATATCACAAAACGCGCGCGCCAGCGTTGCAAGTGGTACATCATACTGCAAAGCGAGCGAAACAAGCCGAGCATATTGCTGCATAAGCGCGCGGTATTCCTCGCTCATCTGCGGCATATCCACAAACACTTCACCCACCTCACCCGATTCATATTCACCCGTGCGTAAATAGAGCGTCTGCCCCGCAATCGCGACCTTCTGCGTAAATCCATTTCGCCGCTGCGGTAATTCGCGACGGGCCGCAATCGCACTGCGCGCAAAATGTTTCGCCAGTGCAAGTGGCGCCATCAACGCCGAATGATGCACCTCAGAAAATCTATTCTGATCCGAAGCCTCGTCATCCACTTCCACACCAGAAACCCCAGCCACATCCGCATAAAGCTGCGATGCATGGCGCGAAAGCGAAATCGATTTCAGTCCAAGCACATACGCCTTGCGCGCAAGAGCAGAAAACATCTCCATCGGGGCAATAAAGGGTAAGGTAATCATATGGGCAATACCGCCCGATACCATAGGTTGCAAAGCTGCAAGCATCTCAATCTGCGCATCAGCACTCACCACACCTGAATCCACATTATTCATATGTGGCGAATACAGAGCAAACACTCCCATATGCTTCTGCGCAATATGCGGCGCTCCTTGCATGGATTTACTCCCACACGCATACATATTCGCTCCTGCAATCTGCGCTGCGCTGAACCCTAAATGTGCAAGCAAATCAAATGAAGCATCAAAAAGTTCTTTATCCGTAAGCCCAAGCACCTTGCGGCAAAAGCGCTCACCCACAATCCACGGGTCAAACGCCTGAGAAATATCCAGCGCCTCATTAAGCGCATCCTCAATAGCATCTATTTCATCAGCGCCAAAACGCTTCTCTTTTAGCATCGCATGCGAAATAGCATCACATCCAACTAAGGTTGCATGGCCTTGTAAAAACGCCATAACATCTGCACGCTCTTCCAGCCCATACCCGCAGGAAATCATACCAGAAACCACCGCCTCATGCACATATTTACGGGCACGCCCATCGCGCTGCGGCGCCAAAAAAACATACTGTTTAAGCGGCGCTGCATCATGCACCACCGCATCCATCAGCCGCGCAATCGTCTCCATCGGCGCGATGCATGTGGTCTGCGCATTACGCACGCCATACGCCTCCGCCCAAATCAGCGCCTGATCCCACACCCGATGCAGCAATTGCATCAATCCATGATATGCCCCATCATCCTGCATCTGCTGCGCCGCCTGACGATGCCGGTTAAGCACCGACATAACAGCCTGGCGATTCACATCATAATGCTTGAAAGCCCCCAGCTCTTTTGCCATCTCTGCCGAAGCGCTGTAGGCTTCTGCGGTCATCAGCCCAGCAAGTGCCGCAGCCACATTACGACCCTGCACACTATCATACGCAATGCCGTGGCGCATCAGTACGGCACTCACATTAATCATACTAAGCCCAAGAGGCCGTGTATCCGCTGTCATACGCGCCATATCCCGTGTCGGATACTGCGCCATATCCACACTGATATCGAGCATCACGGCCATCATACGGCTCACATGCCGAAGCGCATCCATTGCAATCGCGCCATCATCCGTCATGAAAGCATCTGCATTCACAGCAGCTAGAGGAAGCGCCGTATTATCAAGAAACATGAACTCACCCGCAGGGCTCATCGACTGCACATCCGCAATCATCGGGCAGGTGTGCGAGCGGGCAATAGTATCCGCAAACATAATGCCAGGCTCTGCCCCCGCCCACGCACTGTGTTCCCACTCCTCCAGAAGCGATGATTGCAGCATATCAGCATCACGCATCCGCAGCGCAAGGCGCGTATGTTGTCCACCAATCGTATCAAATAACGAAGACCCGTCTTCATTCCCATAAATGGGAATATGTACTTGCGTATATCCCTCACGCACATAAGCAAGCACGCGCTCTATCGCCGCCTGCGGCACCAGTGCTTTACGCGCATCGCTTAAGCTTCGCAAAAGCACCTTATCCTTCATGTCAGCTTTGCATGCTATCGCCGCCGTCAACACCTGCATCAAATGGGTACGCAGTACCTTGGCACCCAGCATCATAGCGGCGGCTTTGTAGTGTTCCTCAGGCTTAAAACGTAGTACCGATTCTGCATCTTTATGGCTTGCATCCACCACACACATCATCATCGGCTTACGGGCAAATCCACCACGAATACTCTGCGCCGCCGCTTTATCGCGCGACACAATAAATCCCACAGCATCCACATTCTGCTCAGCCGTTACCGCACTCACGTTACACGCTGAACTTGCTCCAAAACGCATCACTTTTCTATCACGCTCAATCACGTTCAAAAGCGCATCTTCTCCTGCTGCAGCTTTGCATTGCTGTAACATCGAAGCATGCAACTGAGGATACATATAGGCACGGTTGGCCTTCACCAGTTTCTGCCCATCATCGGCAACGGCAAAACCTGCCATCACAGGGCCTTCAACGCCATACGCCCAGAAAATACCGTTATGCCGCCATTGCAACGAATTAGGTGCCGCCATCCGGTGCGCGAGCACATACAGCATCTCATCGTAATACGCTTGCGCATCCTCAACCGTATCAAAATACCCCACCTTAAATCCGTGATACGTCCACGCACCAGCTAACCGCCGGAACACTTGACGAGCAGAAGATTCAAAGACCGAACGCTGCTCAAGTGGTAATACCGCAAGCGCATCCTTATCCGCAACGCAGCGCTGCAAAAAACTAGGCACCCCTTTTTCTTCCACTCTCAAGGTAAGTGCAGGCAACTTCTCACGCGCGAGGAAATGCTTAGCAAAAAGCTGCGACGCCGAATGCGACCACTCAGCAGGAACCTCGACATCGGTTATGCAGCAATGCTCATCAGGGTCACTGTGGCACAAATCCACATCCACATGCTTAAATGCAAGCGATGCTAAAGGATCAATACCAGCAATAGTGAAATGGCGGAGAATACGCATAGCAAGCCTGATGTCACATGTTATAGGCCGCTAGTGCGACCATGTTGCGAGGAGAGCTTGCCAATTTTGATATTTTTTTATGAAGCAAAGATACACACGCAACCTGCAGCGCGCAACCTACCGCAGCTTTTATCCACAAAATTATGCTTGCGGCTTCTGAGAAGTCTTTGTTTTTTTTGCCGCCTTCGATTTATCAACCGAACATTTAACCACAGAAACATCGTATACAGGATGCTCAAGTGCCATAAGTGATGGGCTCGAAGCATACATCCACCCCGAAAAAAGATCCCGCGATTGAGCATCAGGCTTAAGTTCACGTGCAGTAATCAGCGCGGCATAATCTTCCTGACTGGTGGGAGCCGATTTACGGCAGGATTTCACGATCACTTCCAGCGTTCCAAACCGCAGCACCCTACCCGTCATTCCCTCAATTAGCATCGTGTGGCCCATCACCTTATTCAACCCACGCAGCATCACATGACGTAGCGGCACTGAATTTGCCGTCACCGCTTCGAAAATTGGAGTGGTCTGCGGTGTTGGTTCTGTAGGATCTTTTGGTGGCAGAGGTATCGCTGCCGCTGGTGTCGCTGGTGCAAGCTCTCCTGCTTCAACCCCCACCACATCCACAGGTGCAGCCGTCACATCACGCGGGCCTGTGGGAACAGGCGCATACACTTCCGCCGAAGCCCTGCCAAACGGCACATTCCCCGCAGGCACTTGCCGTGGCTGAGCATACACAGGCTGCGCTTGTGAGGGCGATACATTCTGCACCCTGCCAAAAGGTGTATTCGCATCGCGCGAAAGATCTTGCATCACAGGCTGTTGCCATGGCTGTTCTTGCACTTCTTGGGGCTTCGTTGAATACGTCGCAGGCGCAGAATTCACATCTGGCTTAGTGCTATATATATTAGTTGCAGGAACAAAATTAGGCGGCGCCGCAATGCTTCCTTCCTGCGCAAACGCAGAAAACCCAAACAAGCAGCTACTTGCCGCCAACCCAAAAACAATGCGGCTATAAAGCCTCATACTATTCAATACCCGAACTCAGTGGATTAAGTGCTGGCTCATGCTCAGGCTTAGGTGTCGCATCTTCATGATCACCCGTATCAAGCGAAGGAGCATCCTCAGCCTTATCATCGCCGCCCACACCACCACCACTAAATACAAACTTGCCAATCATCTCTTCCAAACTTACCGAAGATTGGGTGATAGTAATCGCATCGCCTTCTTTCATATTTTTCTCATCGCCACCCGGCTCAATGGCTACAAATTTGTCACCAAGCAGCCCTGCGCTTTGCACACCAGCCGATGAATCCACAGGCAATTTTACATTCTCATCAATGCGCATCAGCGCCACTGCTTCATAGGTCTTAGGGTCAAGCGAGAGTTTCTCAACAACCCCTATTTTAATACCACCAACACGCACATCGCTACCAACACCAATACCCGATATATTGGTAAAATCCGCTTTCACCTGATACCCATCGACCGATTTCACACTGCTGGTCGAATACGCAAAATACAAAAATCCTCCTGCAACCGCAAGAACCACCGCGCCCATGACTGTTTCTATTGCATTATTCGCCATATATCTCTCCTGAAATCATGCATGAGATATAGCAATTCGTAAGCGCTTGTCACCCGATACTTGCAGTAATCATTACTTCGCTTTGCAAGTACCATAAAAACTGCATGCAGGGTCTTCTTCGGCTTTCTTGGTGCCATAAAAACCATCCCACCAGCTTTTCTCTTTTTCTTCTTCCT
>JAIXZB010000093.1 GCA_027489915.1 Rickettsiales bacterium
CCTGTATTACAGTGATAGGGTGCTCAAAGAAATGCAGGTGAATTTACTCCAGCAATCCATCGAAATCGTCGAGCGCCGCGTGAACGAAACAGGCACACGCGAGCCCATTATTCAGCGTCAGGGCATCGACCGTATTGTGCTGCAGGTTCCTGGGCTAAAAGACCCAGCACAACTCAAAGCGCTTCTTGGTAAAACCGCAAAAATGAATTTTCATTTGGTTAATGAAGCTGCAGAAGGAAGCAGCACCGTGCCCATGGGCACACGTTGGGCCTACAGCGATGACAGCACTGAAAGCCGCCGCACCCCTATCTTTAATGAAGTGGCGCTAAGCGGAGAGCTTCTTACAGGCGCGAAAGCCAATATCTCCGAAGGCAGCCCAGTGGTCGAATTCCAATTCAACACACTCGGTGCGCGCAAATTCGGTGAAATAACGCAGGCCAATGTGGGTAAGCGTTTCGCAGTACTACTCGATAATAAAGTTATCACCGCACCCGTTATTCGCTCTGCCATCTTGGGCGGCAGGGGCATTATCGAAGGTAATTTCACCGCTGATTCTGCTAATCAGTTGGCTATATTGCTGCGTGCAGGTGCGCTCCCAGCTCCCCTGAACGTGATAGAAGAGCGCTCCGTTGGCCCAAGCCTCGGGCAAGATTCCATCAATGCGGGCACTAAAGCCGCCATGATTGGCACAGGCCTCGTTATCCTATTCATGCTGCTATTTTACGGCCTGTTTGGCTTCTTTGCCTCATTCGCATTGGTGGCAAACGTCATCATTATCATGGGGGTGCTATCGCTCATGCAAGCAACGCTCACCTTACCAGGTATCGCCGGAATCGTGCTGACTATGGGGATGGCAGTGGATGCCAACGTACTGATTTATGAGCGCATACGCGATGAAGTGCGTTTCGGGAAATCTGTTATCGCCTCTATCGAATATGGCTTCAAGCAAGCTCTCACTACTATTTTCGATTCCAACCTCACCACCTTGATTGCCGCTGCATTGCTGTTCTATTTCGGCTCGGGCCCTGTCAAGGGCTTTGCTGTAACTTTGGCAATCGGAATTCTCGCTTCCATGTTCACAGCAGTGCTATTTACCCGCTTTATCATCGTGCAATGGGTGCGCCTCACCAATCCCAAGCGCATCCCCATATAGTACCGTATGTTCGATATCAGCGCAACGCTCGCCACGGGCTCCACGCTCATCAATGGCTACGGTCAGAGCAGCTTTACTGTCAATGGCACTCCGCATAATGGTTCTATCTGCATCAATGGTTCTGAAATTACTCCTCAGCTTATGCTATCTGCGCAGGATATTACGCTCGAAGCACTTGAAGTGCTTGTATCCAACCTTACCCCACTGCCAGAGATATTGCTTATTGGCACAGGGAAAGAGCATTATTTTATCCCTCCCTCAGTGCGTAATGCGCTCAAAACAAGCAAGCATATATCAATGGACTCCATGGCCACAGGCGCTGCCTGCCGCACCTATAATGTGCTAATATCTGAAGGCCGCAGGGTGGCAGCTCTATTGTTGCCCGTATAGCAGAAAATCACCTTAAGTATTCAAATCAAGCAATTGATTTATATTTATTTTTATAAATTAAATAAAATTCTATATAATTTAGTGAAATGTCACGCCATTGTCACATAAATTCTGATATAACTAAAATTGTATTTAATTTGAATCTGCGCACAGGACTTGATTTTCTAACCTCCCTAATGCCCCTGATTCCCTTAGAGGCATCACTTACACAGGCCGCTTAACAGCGGCCTTTTTTTGTACAAAAAAAGGGCTGAGAAAATCCCAGCCCCTTTCGGTTGTATTATAAGGGTTACGCTGCGATTTTCATGCCTTCACCCTTGAAATTCTCAGCAGCAAAATCCCAGTTTGCGAGCTTATCAAGGAAGGTCGCCACAAAATCTGGGCGCTTATTCTGGTAGTCAATGTAATACGCATGCTCCCAAACATCCACTGTCAGCAGGGCTTTTTGGCCGTGTGCCAGTGGCAAATCGGCATTGCCAGTTTTCGTAACCATAAGCTTACCCGATGCATCCTGCACCAGCCATGCCCAGCCCGATCCAAACTGTGTCGCTGCTGCATTCTTAAACTCAGCCACAAACGCATCATAGCTACCAAAATCTGCATCAATTTTAGCAGCAAGCTCGCCCGTTGGTTTGCCGCCACCCGCAGCCTTCATCGAGCGCCAGAAGAACGAATGGTTCCAGTGTTGTGCCGCATTGTTAAACAATGCCGCCTTATCAGCTTTGCCTGCGGTTTTCGTGATAATCTCTTCAAGCGATGCTTTCTCAAATTCTGTACCAGCAATCAGTTCGTTCAGTTTAGTGATATAGGCCTGATGATGCTTGCCATGGTGAAATTCAAATGTTTGTGCCGACATGAATGGCTCAAGTGCGGTCGGAGCATAGGGAAGAACAGGAAGTGTAAATTGCATAACGGCCTCTTTAGCTGGGGTTGCGAGCGCTGACGTAGAAACCAAAGCAGAGGCACTGGCAAGGATTCCCAGTGCTGCCCCAGCTTTTACAACAGTTCTTCGGGTTGGATTCTGTGTCATATTTGCCTTCAATCTGCAAAGTAACTTAAGGAATACAATGTGCTTTGCAAGAGCAAGAACGCAACTAAATACTTAGCAATGCAGCCTCTGCCGCCTTCGTGCCTGATACAATCGCTGCCTCAAGCGGCAATAGATGCTTGGGCCCAAACACTTCCCCCGCCAAAAAACCATTCGCCGTGCAGCGTATATTCATTGATGCATGTTTTGTTTGCATATGCGCCCTGCGGCTGCGCACCACGCGATGAGGTGGCATATCACTCTCAATCCCAAGCGCCGATCTTGCCTGTGCCCACATTCGTGCGGCAATACTGTCGTCATGCGTATTAAGCAACGATGCTGGGGAGTAGGAGAGGGAAGTAATGATGCCATTATGCTGCCGCACCCAATCCACCACCCCGTTTGTCACCGGAATAATGCAACTATCAGAAGTGCCATTCACATGAAAATGTACCGCCACAATATCACGTGCCACCAAAGGCGAGGCAAGTGCATCAGGTATTAACTGCTGCAATATGTGCGCAGGCAATGCAAAAATAACCCTGTCATGCGCACGCAGCTCTTTTGTATGTTTTGTGAATTGCAGGCCCTGTATACGACCCTCGCTGCACACAACATTTTTCAAGACATGGCTGTAATAAATACTCCCGCCTTCATGCTCAATTTGCCGCAGCGAAGGTTCAACCAAGCTCTGATATAGCGAGTGCTTCGCCACCATCAATCGCATCCCATTTCTGCCCGATGTTGCAATGCTAAGTACCCGTTTAGCAAGCGTGCTAGAATCTGCATCAG
>JAIXZB010000012.1 GCA_027489915.1 Rickettsiales bacterium
CAAGAAACAGCTAATATTGTAAATAATGTATAGCTTAGAATCGTATTCGATTCTCCGCCTTTACTAACGTGAAGTACACCCAATACGGCTGCAATTGTGCATATAAAAGTGAGGATGATATAAATTGTTGGTCTTGCACGATCTCTTGGAGAGAAATCTGGAAGCGCTACGCTCATAGGATCTTTTTCTGAAAAACGCATAATACCCTCATATGTTACCATATCAGTAATAGTAAGATTTGCACCTTAGTGCAATGCGCAGAGTGGTTTTATTGGGTGGGTGGCTTATTTAATCCAAGCTTTGTGGCTTTTTTCTTCACGGCTTCTGCGGCTTTAGGCGCTTTGCCTTTCAGGCGGTATGCATAGCCAATGATTTTTGCTACTGCTTGAAAATGCTCGCTCGGAATGATTTGATCAATATCGGTTGTGTCATAAAGTACCTTAGCGAGTGGTGGATTGCGAATGATGGGGATGCGATTTTCCTGAGCAATGCTGCGTATTTTAGCAGCAACCGCATCCGCGCCTTTGGCGACCACTTTGGGGGCAGCCATGGTTTCTGGGTTATATTGTAACGCTACTGCAAAATGGGTTGGGTTTGTAACAATGACATCTGCTTTAGGAACATTGGACATCATACGTTTGCGCGATTTTTCCCTTCGTATCTGCTTCAGTTTTGATTTTATGTGGGGGTCGCCCTCTTGTTGTTTGTATTCCTCTTTGACCTCTTGTTTGGTCATGCGCATGCTTTTCATGAACATGAAGCGTTGCAGCAGGTAATCGCCAATACTTAAGAGGAATAAGAAGATACATACCCCAATCATTATTTTGCCTGCTATGGCTTGAGTAAGGTTTAATATTTCCATGCTGGACTGTTCACTCAATGCATCTACGTATCCAAAGTAAGGCTTGGCACAGTACCAGGTCAGTATTCCGACCACTGATATTTTGGCTGTATTTTTGATGAATTCGATAAGTGATTTTTTTGAATAAATTCTGCTAAAGCCTTTAATTATTGATATCTTTTCTAGCTTTGGTTTTATTTGCTCTGTTGTGAATGCGAATCGCTGCATTACCGCGCTTGGGGCGAATACCGCAGCGAATGCTACGGCGATCGGTAAAAGCATTATTATGAGTGATTTGCCCAATACTTCGCGCAGTACTTCACCTGTGTTGCTTGCATCCATTTCAAAAGAATCGGGGCGTTGCAGAAACGGTGAAAGAAGATTGGTTATGTCGCGCCCTATGGCGGGTGCTAGCATCATGATAACTATGGTGAGTGCTAGTAGCAGGAAAAAATGGTTAAGTTCACGTGATTGAACATATTGGCCTTTCTTCCTAGCCTCATCCAGCTTCTTCTGGGAAGGTTCTTCGGTTTTGGATGCATCATCTTCGCCGTCTTCTGACATCAGTTCACCTCTGTGGCAAAGAGCGATCCGATAGCATCTTCAGCGTATTTCGTGTGCATCATCAGCATTCCAGAAAGTACGGCAATGAGTAGTATGAATGAAATCATGATTTGTGGGCTCATGAGAACATAGAATACCTGCATTTGTGGCATTAGCCTCGCCATAATACCGCCGCCTAGATATAGAATGAGGCCGAATACAATGTGGGGAGCAGAGAGTTGTACTCCCATCATGAACGCGTTTGAAGCAAGACGGCTGTTAAGTTCGCTCATGTCTCCCATATCGGGGTAGGCGCCAATGGGGAATATGCTGTAACTGTTCACTAAGCCGTTGATTAGCAGATGGTGCATGTCCAATTGAAAAAAAATGACTATCGTTAGCATCGATAAAAAACTGCTGACTACCGCAGATTGGCCACCGCTGTTCATATCAAATTGTGTAGCGACTGATAGCGATGCTTGAAAGGAGATGATTGTTCCCGCTACTTGCATCGCAGATAGAATAATCCTGACCATTAAACCTATTGCTAGTCCGATAGTAATTTCGGCGATAATCATTAATCCGAGGCCTAATGCGCTGCTTGGCACTGCGGGCATTTTATCAATAAGCATGGGGGTAAGAATCAGTGAAAAAGCAAGGGCAAATAGCAGACGCACGCGAGGGCTTACATAAGAATCACCAATCCCTGGGAATAGCATCACGGCGCTGCCCATGCGGCAAAATAGCATGAGAAAAGCAAATGTTTGGGAGAGCAAAAAGTGATCGAGCAGTGATAAGCTCATGCCGCTATTCACTGTTATTTATGTTGCTTATGTTGGTGTAGAGTTCTTCGTTAAAATCTATCAGTGAATGCAGCATGAATGGCATTACGAGGATAAGCACCATAAACATAGCCAGAATTTTGGGAACAAAGGTGAGTGTCATTTCCTGAATCTGTGTTAGCGCCTGAAATAATGACACGATAAGGCCGACAAATAATGCAGTCAGCATCAGGGGGGCGCTAATTTTTACAAGCACCCACAACGCATCGCGCCCAATATCAACGACTTGATTTACTTCCATACGCTATAACCTATAGGGTGCGGCGCGTTTGTAAAGATACTCTTTATATCGGCATTTTGATGATATCTTGATATGCAGAAATGACGCGATCGCGTACTGCTACCACGGTGTTGAGTGACATCTCTGCGTTTGCAACGGCGGTTACAACATCGGTAACATCTGCTTTGCCAGCAAGCGCGCGCGTAGCAACAGCTTCGCTATTATACCCCGATGCTGCAGCTTTGCGCAAAGATTCACCTACTAGGCTTGAGAAACTTGCTTCCGCTGGGGCTTCGGATTGCCCTGTGCTTGGTGCTTTGGTTTCTTGCAAAATACGTTCGGCTATGCGCGAGGCATCGCGGTAAGCGGCGGCGGCGCTACTCATATTAACTGAATTCATAAATCCTCCCAGATAGTATTTTTATTGTTTAGCGTAACAGACCAATGGTTTGAGATAACATAGATTTGGATGCTTCGATGACGTTAAGATTCGCCTCATAGCCTCTGCGGGCTTCACGCATGTCCATCATTTCAACAATGCTGTTGACGTTAGGCATCTGCACATAGCCTTCTTCATTGGCGGCGGGGTGGGTAGGGTCGTATTTTAGCGGAAATTTTGAATTATCGGTTCCGTATTTGCTGATACGAACGGTTTCAACGCCTAGGTCGCGATCTAGCTCATCTTTGAATGCCACTGTTTTGCGGCGGTATGGTGCTTCGTTTGGGTTGGTTCCAGTCGATTCTGCGTTGGCAATGTTTTGCGATACGATACGCAAGCGGTCGCTTTGCGCTTTCATTCCGGAAGCTGATACATGCATGGTGCTGAGTAAATCCATTATACCCTCAATGTTTAGCGGTTAGCGCCGACAGCGATTTTGAACAGGTTATTCATTTTACGGTAAATGCCGCTTGCGAGTTGGTATTGCAGTCCCACTTCATTCACTTTTGCCATTTGTTCTTCCAGCACTACGTTATTGCCAACGGGGGTGGATTCAAATGTGTTGCGGTCTTTTTCATCGCGGTAGGGGCCGCCATACGGGTTGATGCCAGGCATGTGCTTGGTTGCTGTGGCGCGCATTTCCAACCGTTTGGATTCAGCATCTGCCATGCGACCGAAATCGAGTTTTTTGAGGTCTTTTGCTTCGTAGCCGGGGGTGTCGATATTAGCAATGTTGCTACCAAGCAGTGTTTGACGCTGCATATTGTAGCTCATTTGTGTTTTGGCCATTTTCATGACGCTGCTGTTATTAAAGTCCATCGTGAGACCCTTTCTTCGCCTACCTGTGCAAAGCGTGTGCCAGTTTGCTGGCATCAGTATTAAGCTTGTATAGTCGCATTATAGGAAAAAAATACCTATTAAGCAAATAAAATCTGTGTTAGATAAAATAAATAGGCAGTATTTAGACTTTATGCTACGTTCTGCTCAACCAGTAGGTTAACGCTGACCAGGTAGGTTGCATGTTATATTTATCCCGTAAGCTTGGTGAGTCTATCATCATCAACAACAGTATTGAGCTCACCGTCATTGAGGTGAGGGGGAAAACTGTAAAGCTTGGCTTTGTGTTCCCGCCAGAAGCGTCTATTTTGCGCAAAGAAATTCATGACAAGGTAATGGAAGAAAACATGGCAGCTTCGCAAACTGACATGAGTGAGAGTGATTTGCTTGAAGCGCTGTTTAATGATGACAGGAAATAGAAGGTATGAGCGACGCGCCTTCATCAATCGATATCAAAGAAGGCGCGCAGCAAGCGCCTGTTTCAGCGCAAGGGCCACTTCAGGCAGTGGCGCTTGAATATGAACGCGGTGTTGATGAAGCTCCGCGAATTGTTGCTTCAGGTAAAGGGGCCATTGCTGAGCAAATACTTGCAGTGGCGGAAGCGCGAGGCATCAAGGTTCGTAAAGATGCAGACTTGATAGAAATACTTTCTGCGATAGAAGTGGATTCTGTTATTCCGCTTGAGGCATTTGCTGCGGTTGCTGAAATTTTATCGTATGTATATGCTGCCAACGCATCGTTTGCACAGCGCACTGCGCGAAATTTACACAGGGAGTAGTGCAATGACACCTGAAGCATTGTTTGGTGATATTACGGATTATGTGCAAAAAGCCAATGCTATGCTCGCTCACGGAGAGTGGGTGGATTTAGCAGGGCTTGATAAAGAGGTAGAAGCGCTGTGTGCGCATGTTGTTGGGTTGTCGCCTGAGCAAGCCCGAGAATATGCCCCAGAATTAGAATATGTACGTGAACAGGTTGGATTGCTTGAGCAATCTATGCGCGCGCTTCGTGATGGTGTGAAAGGTAATATCAAAGGTACCGAAACTATCGAGCGTGCCAATAAAGCCTATGCTCAGGGCACCTCACTTTCCCCAACCCAAAAGCCTTAAGGAGCTTTTTGTGGAGTATGTAGACCTCGCACGGTTTGTATTTTCGTTGCTTGCGGTAATTGCACTCATTTTATTGTGTGTGTGGATTGCTAAGCGGTTGGATGTTGAAAAACGTCTGGCTGGCTTGAGGAAAAATACCTACTTGTCTATTGTGGAATCTTTCCATGTGGACCCTAAACACAAACTGGTTATTGTTAAGCGCGGTAGCATTCATCATGTGCTGTTGATTGGACAAGGCACGAGCCTTGTGGTTGAAAGCTACGAAGTCGCGCCTCAGGAGACGCCTAATGTTGCGAGTTAATACTCTGGTGAGCATAGTTTTTATTGCATTCTTCGCGTTGATGCTGGGTGCAGATAATGCATCTGCGCAGAGCCTATCGCTTGATATGGGTGACGGTGAAGGGTCAGCCACTGCGCGTATGATTCAGATGATTCTGCTGCTGACGGTGATTAGTTTGGCGCCGTCACTTCTGATGATGGTTACTTCTTTTACTCGCATTATTATTGTCCTGTCGTTCGTGCGAAGTGCTATTGGTATTCAGAACTCTCCTCCGAACCAGGTTATGATTGCTCTTGCCCTGTTTCTTACTGCATTTATTATGACTCCAGTTTTCCAGGAATCGTATGATAAGGGGCTAGCTCCTCTCATACGAGAAGAAGTGAGTGAAGAGGAGGCGATAACTCAAGCAGCGAAGCCTTTTCACAAATTCATGATTACCCATGTACGCGATAAGGATTTGCAGCTGTTTGTTGGCATGATGCCTGAAGATGTAAAAATAGAAAAACCCGACGATACCCCTTATCAGGCGCTTATTCCTGCGTTTATGATTAGTGAGATTAAGCGGGCGTTTGAGATTGGGTTTTTGATATTTGTTCCCTTTCTTATTATCGACATGCTTATTGCTTCGATATTGATGGCGATGGGGATGATGATGTTACCCCCTGTGGTAATTTCATTGCCGTTTAAGATTATCTTTTTTGTGCTGGTTGATGGGTGGTACATGCTTTGTGGGTCGCTGGTGCGTTCGTTTGGGGTGGGATGAGCGCGAATGATTACTTATAAGGCCCACAATAAAGGAATGTTTTTTTTATTTTTGCTGCTTGGGCTGGCTCTTATTCCTATCATAGCAGCCGTTATTATTGGTTTGGTTGTAATTGTCTGGGTTCTCACAATTCCCTATGTGGTTTATAAGTTTATTCGGGGTGAGCGCAATATACGCACCATATATTCTGGTGTTATGCCTCAAGCCTATATACGCGAGCGCGAAGCAGATTCTGCCCTGTTTATAGAGGGAGAGTTCAAGCAGGTAGATGAGGATTCTTTAGGCACTAAACAGTAGCATTATTCTTTGGTAGTTTCTGGCTGCGTTTTTTCTTCTTTTGCTTCACTGGGCGTATCTTCCTGAGCATTGTTATCTTCAGGTGCCACTTCTACTGGCGCACGCTTGGGCGAGCTATCTGTTGTATCTTCTTTTGTATCATTTGCGGGAGCTTCCTTTTTTTCTGGCGGAGTGGCTTCTTGTGATTCTGGAACGAGCTGTTTATTACGAGCAGATTCGATTTTCTCTTGCTCCTCTGGCGATGGTTTTTCTTCGGATGTTTCTAAGGCGCTGCTAAGACGACCATCAGCGATTTTATCTTGGAAGGTTTTCAGGAAGGTTTCTGTTTGGCTGATTTGCTTAGTTATCAAGTCAAAATCCTCTGGGTCTAAGACTGCAGTATTATTGGTTATGTGGTCAAAAATATCTTTGTAGGGGCTCTCTTTTAGTAAGGGGCTATAGTAATCGCGCAGATATTTAAGTTGGGTTGTATCAGATTCGAAACTATAGGCGAGTGCAAGTTTCAGGAGTGTTTCGGTTTCTTGTGCATTAAGTGGGGCCGCAATGTTAGTGCGCTCGCCGAGCATGTCTTCTGCAACGTTGATAACATTTGGCCAATCCTGTTCATCCCATAAAATTTCCATACGAAGTTGCTGGCCTTTTGGAGAGCTGTCTGCTGCTAGCATTTCTAGTGCAATTTCAGGTTTTTCGAGTTTGGCAAGGGCAGCTGCAGCGAGACGGTTACGTTCTGCAGCAAGTGCGGGTGAGGAGGCGCCATAACCACTGGCCTCCAATGCATCGAGTGCTTTTTCGGGCTTCTTGTTAAGCAGGTTCAGCACAGCGAGTTGGGCACCTATGCGTGCTCTTTCTTCGCCTTGTACGCGGAATTTGATTTGATGATCAAGCAGAGCAGAGGCTTTATCGAGCAAATCGAATTTTGCAAGACGATCTGCCAGTTTCTGAATAATGGCATCACCACGTGCGCCTATGGGGGAGAGCTCACGAAATTCGTAAAATAGTGCCAGTGAACGAAGGGGATCCATTGTATCGGCCAAGGCATCATCGCCATATAGTTTTTCAAAGAGTGCGGCCATTTGGTTGCTGACATTAAGGCCTTCTACGCTTCCACCATATTCGCTTACGTACTCTTTCCAAGTGCGTAGAGCGTTAGCGTAATCTGCGGTTTCAAAATAAAGCTGTCCGAGGTAATTCAGTAATTTTTCTTCGAGTGTGTCGCCGCGCCATACTACACGCAGCCTTTCTAGGGTTTTGATGGTTTCTTCTGTGGTTTTTTTACCTTCGCTTTTTTCTAAGGTTGCCAAACTAAAGGCTGCGCGGGCGTGGATGAACAAATCATCGTATTGATTGGCAAGTGGCTTCCACAGATTTATGGCTTCTTTGGCTTTTCCGCTATCGGCTGCTATTCGACCGAGCAAAAACTCTGCATATGGTTGAATAGGGGCTAAAATTCCATCGCGGTTGAGAATATCAAGGCTTCTAGCTGCTTTGTTGTATTCTTTGCGAGCCACAAAATTATCGGCCGCAATAATCGCAAGTTTTTGGCGCATTTTAGGTGGATAGTAGCGTATGAAGTTGCGGTTGTAAGCAAGGTAATCAAAGCGTGGCTCTGGAGCGATTAGAGTTGGCGTTTGTGCTTTTTCCTCTGTTGAGAGGGGAGTCTCTGGGGCGGGCGGAATGAGGATTTGAGGCACAAAAAGGCTAATTGCGTCTTTCCAGAGTTGTGTTTCTGGGTTTTCCGCCAGTTCTGGGGAGAGAATATCGCTTGCGGCATCTCCCATGCGAAACATCATGAAGTTCGCAGCGGCTCGTATCATCGCGATTTCGTTATCGGTGTAAAAATCGGGGAAGCGGTCACGTAACTGGTTGATGAGCGACAAGGCCTCTTCCGACATGCCCTGACCGAGATAGAGTGTCGCTAAATCAAGTAGGGCTTTGGGTTTGTCTGTTTTGGATGCGTTTGCTAGCGCTTGCGTTTTTTCTATGCGCGCATTAGCAAAATCGGTGGGGGCAACACGCCACCGTGCATAGGGAAACATAATGTTAGGAACCGTGTCTGCTTCTGAGGGATTATCAGCTATGATTGCAGGTAAATTTTTTGATAGGCGAAGGCCTTTTTCATTTGAAAAACGCAGGCCATCGCGTCCTGCCGTGTAGGTTACGGATTCATCATGCAGATTCATTACGATACCCTGCATTGCAACAACTGAAGATAGCTCTGGGGTATTGTAGCTGGTGATAAGTGCTTTATTCGGTTCGTAGGATGGTATTACGGTAATTCTATCTCCGTAAGTGGGGTCTGTGTAGGAAAGGGATGGTGCAACATCGAATGCACGAACCAATACATAAGGTTTAGCTGCTTCGGCGAATGGTTCTATGGCATAAGAAGAGGGTGACGGAGCTGGCTGCTGAGTGATAGCCACTTGCCACTCGTAACTGCCTTTTTGCTGCTGGGTAGACATGTAACTTTTGCCATCTGTCACAAAATGGATCACTGTTTGTCCATCAATGTTTTGTGCATCGATTTTTGTAATGTTATTTGGCAGTATGCTGCGGATTTGTTCGATATCAATTACGGAAGGGGCGGAGAAAAGAAGCCACCAATCGCGATCGCGCTGGAAAAGTGCTGATGCAACGCGATGCTTCCATGGAAATGTAAGCTCCATATCCTTGCCCTTAGGAGTCAGGCCAATCAATAATTCTGTTGGTTTTGAGGGGGCATCTGTGGTTTCGCGTTTTGTGTATTCAGGCTTTGAGTTCTCTTCTTCACGCATTTCTTTTTTTTGCAAAGGTTCAGGCTTGATGAAGTCTCGCGAATCTTTTTTTACAGGAACAGCAATAAAGCTATCTGCTGGTGTAACGGCTGCCGTGGGCGATGGGGGTGTAAGCTCTTCAGAGTCCTCATTCTGAACTTCTGGTTCTTCTTCTTTTTGAACTGGTATTATTTCGTCTGTTAGGTTTTTTTCAGTAACTTTCGGTTCATCTGCTTTTTTTTCTTCAGGTTCCACCACGATTTTGGCTTTTTGTATCGATGGGGTTTCAGTTAATTCTTTCAATGCTGCTTTTTCAGGTTTTATTTCTTTGGGGGGGGCAGGCTCACTTTTTTTCACCACTTCAGCTATTTCTACACTTGATTTTTGCGCAGGTTTTTCTTTGACAGGCGCTTTAGATGTAACAATAGGAGTGACTGGTTTTTTAGGAGCACTGTCAGAAGATGAAGGTGGCGAGGGGTTAGATGCTATTGGTTTTTTAACCTCAGCCGTAGATTCTTTGTTTACGGTTTCAGGCTTCTTTTCGGCTGGTTTAGGTAGTGCTGATGCGGATGTTTCTTCCATCACATCAAATCCTGAGCCTCGATTGCTTAGGAACTGACGCACGCGGTAAGGCTTATCGAGCGTAATATCGTAGCGTTTGCCGTCTTGTGATGCGGTGATGCTCCTCGCGCGATTGCCAAGACGTACTTTGATGCTGTTTGCGTCGATTGTTCCGGGGGTGGAGCTGCTAATTGTAAGTTTTGTGCCGCTTGATTGGACTTGAATGCTTCCTTTGTTGCTTACAACGACGCGTGTAAATGCTTCGGAAGGTGGTGTTTGCGCAAGAGTTTGCGAGTACATAGCAACACAGGCCAACGCAATGATTGTTGCGCGAAAAGCTATGTGATGCTGTATGCTTAAAAATACCATACACACACCCTAGCGAAGTTACCGCCGCGCTCAAGTGGCAAGTGGACTTATACACCTTAAAAAAGAGGGTCTTACTAGAGGCTAGCGAATAGTTTATCGATGTCCGATTGACTTGGCGCGTCTTTGCCAAGTTGTGGCCCGTTCATCAATGCTTCATCAGGACGGTTGGCGACACCGACAATTTCTTTGATGTTGTATCCATCGGGAAGTGCGCCTCCAAAGATTTTCACAAGGTTTCCAACGCGCGCTTCGATGTGTTCGTGCATACGAAGTACCTTACGAATACGCTGGCCTGTAATGTCCTGAAACGTACAAGCCTGCATCAACTCTGCGGCTTGAATCACCAGTTTGTCTTTGGAATCGGATGGGCTTACCGTTTCTGCGATAGATTGAATGGCTTCGGCGGCATCCATAATGCGGTTAGTTGCATCTTCGGTTGCCTTAATAACTTCGGTCAGTTCAAGCGAAGCGACATTGATTTTTTTATCGTCGCCCTCGTTTTCAGGAACCATGGCAGCGATTTCTTTTTTTGCATTCATCATGTAGGCAGCCATCTTCTCTATTTCTTGAAGAAGGGAAGCTGAGGTAATTTGTTCGGTTGCTGACACGTTGCTGCTCCTAGTTAAGTGGGCCAAAAACGGCTTCCATTTTCATTTTTAATGTTTCTGCGTTAAAGGGCTTTACGATGTAGTTTGAAACACCTGCTTGTTTTGCTGCAATTACGTTTTCTGTTTTGCTCTCTGCGGTGACCATAATGAAGGGAATGTTGCGTGTTTTCTCATTGCCACGCACGTTTTTTAGTAGCTCATACCCAGACATTGGCTCCATATTCCAATCGGAAATGATAAGGCCATATTGTTTTACGCCAATCATCTGCAGTGCCATTGTGCCATCAGTTGCTTCATCGACATTCTCAAATCCCAATGTTTTTAGCAGGTTGCGAACAATACGTAGCATGGTTTTGTAATCATCAATAATTAGAATAGGTAATTGCTTTGGTACGGCCATTAGTATCTCCTTCGGTGCGAGTATCGTGCATCATTTGAGTAATGCACTTTACAATATATTGCACAGGGTTATTTAAGAGAACGTTAATGACAAGCGATGAGAGTGAAAAATGCGTTGGATGGATACATTTGATATTGCGATTGCGTTAGAAGAACAACACCCTGAGGTTGATAACATTAATTTGCGTTTCACAGATTTACGCCAATGGGTGTTGAATTTACCTGACTTTAATGGTGACCCTGATGGCTGTAATGAGAAAATTCTTGAAGCAATTCAAATGGCTTGGATAGATGAGCGCAGTTGATTCTAAATACACCCTATGGTTGCAGGACGAGAAGCAGACCCTTTTGCTTGGGTCGCTTCTAGCGAGTATATTCACCCGCGAGACAGTTTTGATGTTGTATGGTGATTTAGGCACTGGTAAATCAACGATTGCACGGGCTCTCATTCAGTCGCTCGATGCTTCTATTACAGAAGTTCCAAGCCCTACATTTACGCTTATGCTGCCTTATACTGTTGATATTAACGGTGAGTGCGTTGAATGTGTGCATGCCGACCTGTACAGGCTTGAGGATATTTCGGAGGTGTACGAACTTGGACTGATCGAGATGGTTGGTGTTCAGCCGCTCATTATAGAATGGCCTGAGCGTTTAGCTGACAATATGCCAGCTGATTATATTTCAGTGCATTTGAATGTTGCGCCTAACAATGCCGGTCGTATTGTGACTTTAGAATTCCACGGTACATTTTTTCACTCCTATGTTCAGGTTATAGATGCCATCCACCGCGCTTTTCCAGGCAAATTCCATGCAACGCCCCGATAGGACACACGAAATTACTGCTTTTTTACTAAGCAGAGGTTGGGGGAGGGCGAAACGAGAATATTTAGCTGGTGATGCGTCCTTCAGGCGCTATGAACGTGTGTTT
The DNA here is from genome assembly GCA_027489915.1 of Rickettsiales bacterium. Lineage (GTDB taxonomy): Bacteria > Pseudomonadota > Alphaproteobacteria > Rickettsiales > UBA3002 > JAIXZB01. The sequence continues at coordinate 11,787 of JAIXZB010000012.1, forward strand.
GATGGTGATAGGCAGGCAGTGTTGATGGATGCGCCTCCGCCATTTGAGGATGTCAGGCCCTTTATGCATGTTACTGGCCTCATTGGCGCTGCGGGACTTAGTGCGCCCGCTATTATAGAATCTGACACAGAGGAAGGTTTTTTGCTTCTTGAGGATTTGGGCGATGCTTCATTCTCCCGGGTTCTATTGCGCGCAACGGAGGAAGAATCGACGCTTTACATGGCAGCAATGGACGCTCTGCTGATGTTGCAGAAGGGTGTTTTGCCTAGAGATATTCCGCCTTATGATGCTGCGGTATATTTGCGTGAAGTATCGTTATTTTCTGATTGGTTTATGCCTCAGGTGCTTGGGCTGGCTGCATCTGCTACGTTACGCTCTGAATATCTTGCTATTTGGGAAGCGCTTCTGGCGGATGCGCAGCTTGCTTCCTCAGTGATGGTGCATCGCGATTATCATGCAGATAATTTGTTATGGCTACCTAATCGGCAAGGCCCTTTGCGCGTGGGAATGATTGATTATCAGGATGCACTGGTGGGTGATCCTTTTTATGATGTGGTTTCATTGCTCGAAGACGCAAGGCGCGATGTTGCTGCTGACACTGTGGATGCTGCTTTTGAGCACTTTATTAACGGACTTGGTATCAGTGAAGTAGATGCAAGGCGTCGTTTTTGTATTCTTGGTGCGCAGCGCAATCTTAAAATCATAGGTATTTTTACACGTTTGGCTGTGCGCGATGGCAAAGCGCATTACCTCTCATTTTTACCACGGGTGTGGGGGCATCTTATGCGTGATTTACAGCACCCTGCGATGAAGTCACTGCGTACGTTTCTTGATACACATATTCCACTAGATGCACGCGGTGCCATTGTGGCTGATGCATCTATTGGGACATTGGTATTATGACCACTATCTCACACGCGATTGTGCTGGCAGCTGGGCTTGGTTCTCGCTTAAGGCCATTAACGCTCACTACACCAAAACCACTCGTGCAGGTTGGCGGGAAGTGCTTGTTGGACTGGGCATTATTCCAGGTTGCAAATGCAGGAATTACGCAAGCCGTTGTTAATACTTCATACCTTTATGACAAAGTGGAAGCACATGTAGCAGCTAGAAATGAGTTGCCCAAAATTTCTATTTCACGAGAAATGCCGTCTCCACTTGAGACAGGTGGTGGCATAGCAAAGGCGCTACCTTTACTTGGTAGTGCTCCTTTTATTGTATTGAATAGCGATACTATTTGTATAGATGGCCCTAATTTAACTGCCATTGATAGGCTTGCCAATGCATGGAATGCACGTGATGACATTGATTTTCTCATGTTGCTGCATCCGCGTTCCAGAGCGGTTGGTTTTTACGGTGAAGGTGATTTTGTACTGAGTGAAAATGGCAGTGTACGCAGACCTTATTCGGGTGAAGATGCGCCTTATGTATTTACAGGTATTGAAATAATTCACCCGCGTGCGTTTGATGGCTGTCCAGAAGGTGCTTTTTCACTCAATGTGTTATGGAATAGAAACCGAGCGAAGGATGGCAGTTTTGAAAGGGTGGCTGCTATTGTGCATGATGGCGATTGGCTTCATGTTGGAGACCTTCAAGGATTAAAGGATGTAGAAGCTTACTTTGCTTCTTAAGGACCCGCTATTCTCTAGGGACATCAATTGGTTTGCGAATAAAGCTGTTACGGTAAGTCGGATAATCCATTGTTGCCCTGAACTCCATGACACCTTGTGGCATGACATATAAAGGAATCCCCCAGTTTTGGGTTGAGGTTGATCCTGGCGCGAATTCAGTCATTTTTTCGCCGTCCATAGTATCTATCCAGCCGCCATTTGGGTAAGTGAAGTTATTGCTATTTGCAGCTATAGATGCAGGTGGAGCAATCCACATATACTGGTTGTCCTGTGTTATGA
>JAIXZB010000005.1 GCA_027489915.1 Rickettsiales bacterium
GCTCCATGAGCATTTTGGCGGTTTCGCCGTTTTCGACAAATTCGGCCACCGATTTGAGGCCGAATCCTTGGGTGAAATCGAGCAGGGTTTTGACGAAAAAGCGATTATCGGCGTTGTCGGTAAGGTCTTTGATGAAGGAGCCATCGATTTTCACGATATCGACTGAGAGCTCTTTGAGTTGGCGGAAGGAGGTGTAGCCCGAGCCAAAATCATCGAGCGCGACCCATGCGCCGTGGCCTTGCACCACCGAGCAGAAATGCGCCACTTGCGCGATGTCGCGGTGGGCGGCTGTTTCGGTGATTTCACAAATCATGCGCGGTGCAATTTCGGGCGTTTCGCTCAAGAACTGCTTGAATTTTTTCATCCACCCCAAACTGCGCGTGGTGTGGTTCGAGACGTTGAATGCCATCATCACATCGGGGTCGTTACGCACTTCGCGCACCACCATCTCGAGTGTGAGTTCATCGAGCAGATGCACCAGACCCATGCGTTCGGCAATCGGAATCAAGGTGCCAGCGGAGCTGATTTTTCCGTCGCGGCTATGCAGGCGCAAGAGCGCTTCGTAATGCACGATTTTGCCAGTTTTGCTCTCAATAATCGGCTGGAAGGCGAGGCGAAAACGGTTTTCTTCCATCGCAGCGGTAAGCATATTGGCAGTTTCCAAATGCTGACGTGACAAAGCTCCGATATCGGTTGCGGTTTCGATTTCATTCACCACGTCTTGCGCGACATCGGTGATAAGGGAAACGGCACTTGCGAAGATGGTATTGGAGCTTGCAGGCTCTTCGCCAAACCCCACCGTAACGGCGCGGGGGATGCAATAGAGCGTGCCACCTTCGGAGCTGTTTGAGCTTTTGCGAATTACCGATTCGAGATGGATGCAGATATCATCGCGCTGCGACGCGTGTTCGGCGCCAAGCACGCAGGCGAACTGATCGCGCTGCACGCGCACCAGCTCGACATTTTCGGGCAGCGCGACGCTGATGACGCCAATCAAATCCTGAACAAAGCTTTCGACTTTTGCAAACCCGTAGCCACTGACCATCATGGGCATGTTATCGATGGAGATGATGACAAGCGCACCACGCCCTTTGGCAACGGCTGCATCGAGCGCGCGCAAAAACGCCTGCGGATAGCCAGAAAGTTCGAGCGAGAGTGGGGGAGTATTCATGTATTCTGGAACGCCTGCGCCTGTTAAGCGGTTGTTATTTTATATGTAAGGTGCAATTTTAGACGATTTACGCTTAAAGTGCAATGCTGAGATTTGCCCCCATGGCTCCAAGCGCAATAAGGCCGCCAGCCCACGTATTCGAGCGAAAAAGCTGGCCCATGAGGGCAGGATTGCTAATATCGCAGCGCAGCAATTGGAAGCTTAGATGGGCTGCTGCTAAACATAACCCAGCGAAATAGGGCCATGCAGCTTCAGCCAGTGCCCCAGCCATGGTGAGGCAGGCAATGAACAATGTGTAAGAAAGCCCCACTACAAATACCGTGGAATCGCCCAGTGCGCGGGCGCTGGATTTGATGCCGATGGCGGTATCATCGGTGCGGTCTTGATGGGCATACAGCGTATCGTAGCCGAATGTCCAGAACACGGCGCCCACATATAGCCACCACGCGGCAGGTGCAATGGAATCGGTAACGGCCGCCCAGCCAATGAGTGCGCCTAGGTTGAAGGTGAGGCCGAGAAACATCTGCGGCCACCAGGTGATGCGCTTCATGAGAGGGTAGAGCGCCATCATCGGCACGGCAAGTAGCGCGACGTGTAATACAGTGCGGGGAAGTATCAGCGCCAGTGCCAGTGATAGAAGTAATAATAAACCTAAAAGAAGAAGCGCAGCGCGCACGGATACTGTGCCTGCCGCAAGTGGGCGCGTGCGTGTGCGTGCCACTTGCGCATCCAGTTTCCTATCGGCCAAATCATTCATGATGCAGCCAGCAGAGCGGGTAAAGATGGCGCCGATGAAACAGGCAAACAGAACATCCCAAGAGATACCCGTGATGGTGCATGAAGACGATAACCACCCCGAAGCAAGCAGCACCGCCCAGCTTGCAGGAAAAAATACCAGCCATATACCAACAGGTTTATCGAGGCGGGTGAGGGAGATGAGAGGGGCGAGCTGCATATATACCCTATAATGCGCTATGCGTTATTTGTCACGGCACTGTTATGGCAGGAGTGACAGCGCAAGAAAAATACGTATAGAGTAAGAAGATGAAATCTGTGCCACGATTATATGTGCAAACGCCGCTTGCTTCTGATGCACCCCTTACGCTTGATGATAAGCAATCCCATTACCTGCGCGATGTGATGCGTTTAAGCGCGGGTGACAAGGTGGCGTTATTCAACGGGTGCGATGGGCAGTGGATGAGCGAGATTACGGCGGCACACAAGCGTGAGGTGATAGTGAAGCCGCAAGAGTGCACGCGCCCTCAGCATGCATCCCCCGATATGATGGTGTGCTTTGCGCCACCGCGCGGTGGGCGGATTGACAGCATTATTGAAAAGGCAACGGAACTTGGTGCGCGTATTTTGCAGCCAGTGCGGTGCGAGCGCAGTGTGGTGGATAAAATCAATGCAGAAAAATGGGAATTGACGGTGCGCGAAGCGGCCGAGCAAAGCGAACGGCTCGATGTGCCCGATATTCGCCCAATGGTGACACTCATGCAGTTGATGGCAGGGTGGGATGCTGCGCGGCCATTAATTTACGGCGATGAAAGCGGCGCTTCGCCTGAATTTTCAGGCGCACTACCACCCTCCGCGAAGCAATGGGCCATTTTGACAGGCCCTGAAGGTGGCTTTAGCCCAGCAGAACTTGCAGGGTTGCGTGGGTTGCAAGGGGGCCATGGCGTAAGTTTAGGCCCGCGCATCTTGCGCACCGACACGGCAGTCATTACCTTATGCGCATTGACCCAGGCGCGTTTTGGTGATTGGGAGTATCCCCCGCATTTTGTGGCAGAGTAGGAAATACCGCAATGAATCAAGCAGCACACGCAGACGCGCACGATGATACGTTTTTAGAACTTTCACCCGTGTTAACACAATTGCGCGATTTGCTGCGCGCACGCGGCGATGATGTGCATGGCTGGTTTGAAGCGCAGCACACCAAACAGGCCGCACCGTTTTATTCTTCGGTCGATTTGCGCCATTCGGGTGCGAAACTTGCACCGGTGGATACGAATTTATTTCCTGCGGGGTTTAACCATTTATCGCTTGCTGCACGTGCGCGTGCAGTCGCGCAAATTCAGCGCCGACTCTCGGGCTGCAATAAAGGCGTAAAACGTGCACTTATTATTCCAGAAAATCATACGCGTAATCAGGGGTATATCGATAATTTAGCGGCACTTTCAACCTTGCTTGAAGAAGCGGGATTAGAGGTGCAGATTGGTAGCCTTATTGCAACGGACACGGCGATTGAAGTAACCAGCAGCGCAGGACGTATGATGCCAGAGCACCCGCTAGAGCGCGTGGGCAACAGCCTGCGCACCAAGGCAGGATTTGTGCCTGAGCTGATTTTGCTCAATAACGATATGACATCGGGATTCCCTGATATTTTGCGTGGGGTGACGCAGCCCATTACGCCGCGACCTGGTCTTGGCTGGTATCGCAGGCGTAAATCGATTCATTTTGAAGCTTACGCACAGATTGCCAAACAATTCGCTGCCGAATTCGGGCTGGATAGCTGGAGCATTTGTGCTGAATTCCAAAAATGTGGACTGGTCGATTTTGCTGAAAAGCAGGGGCTCGAATGTGTGGCGCTGAATGTAGAAAAAGTGTTGCACCGCGTGCGCGAGAAATATGCGCAGCATGGCATTAAAGAAGATCCATATGTGTATGTGAAATCTGACAGCGGCACTTACGGCATGGGAATTATGACCGTGCGCGGCGGTGAGGAACTGTTTGAGATAAACAAAAAAATCCGCAACAAAATGAACGTGATTAAAGAAGGTGTGCATAATACGGAAGTGATTATCCAAGAAGGCATTCCGACCATCGACCGCCTCAAGGGCGGTGCGGCAGAGCCGATGATTTACCTGATGAACGGCATTGCCGTGGGCGGCGCCTTCCGTGTGAATACCGAGCGTGATGCAGAAAATAACCTGAACGCGCAAGGCATGTCGTTTGTAGGCATGTGTGATGAGAATGAACAGGGCCAAAGCCCCATTACGCCCTGCCATTTTGGCGCCTATTCGATTGTTTCGCAGCTCGCATCGCTTGCGGCTGAGCACGAAGAATATGGCGAAAATTACGCGATTTAGGGCGTAATCTTCGCAAAAATGTCATGAAATGGACGCCATGGCGAGCTATACTAATGGCATGAGTACACAACGTTCATCTGATGCGCCTACACGCACTGTGCACACAGTGACTCGCGAAGCGTTGATGCAAAAAGCGCGTGAAGTGCTGGATTATGACGGCCCATTTATGCAGCTGTCAAATTTATGTAAGTTCGATAAGCCAGAGAGTATTACACGCCTGGTATTTCTGAATTATTTACGGGAGGCAGCGGCTTTTTCGGAACTTTCGAATGAAGCAAAACGAACGCTTGGTGGCGCTGTAGGTGCGACTGCTGCAACCGATGATGCGGCTGTACGATTTTTTGCAGCGAAAGAGGCCATCCCCGAGCATACACGCTCAGAAATTGAACGATATTTCATGATTAATCGGCTGATTGGGCATTGGGGATTTAACGGTGAACTTGGGAATGGATTTGGTCAGCCACTGATGAATATATCCTCGTATCTGGATGTCAAAAACGACAAAGACATCATTCGAGACCTTATCCAGTGCGCGCATCATTGGCGTAAAAATGAGAGCCAGATTGCTAAGTTTATCATGGGGCAGCTGCCGAATTATAAGGGCGAGACGATTGAAAAAGCCATGCATAGATTACCCAGAGAATTAACCGAATGGATGCACAGCGACCCACGCGTGACAGAAGCAGATAAAGTGACCCTGACCCAGCGTGTAGATACGTATAATGCTGCGCTATCGCAGGTGGAAGAATTACTGAATATGGCAGAAGCGTATGCTTCGAAATACCCAAAGGAAGCTACTCAATCACGCGGCTAGCAGGCAGGGTGATGCGCACGGTGGTGCCTTCTCCGATGGTTGAGGTGAGCTGTAATTTACCCCCGTGAAGCTCGGCGAACATTTTGCATAGTGGCAAGCCAAGGCCTGTGCCTTCGTGGTTGTGGGCGCGGTGCACCTGACCAAATACAGAGAGCGCAATTGGGATATCATCTTCGGCGATGCCGATACCGGTATCGACCACACTCATCTGCATTTGCCCGTTTCCATCCATTTTCGCAGCTATCGATACCGACCCACCGCTTGGGGTGAATTTGATAGCGTTGGAGAGAAGATTGATAAGGATTTGGCGAATCTTGCGCTTGTCGGCATATAGATGCGGCAGGCTTGCTGCGATGTCGGAATCCAGTCGCACGTTTTTGCCGCGCGCGCGCTCGGCCAGCATGCGGGTGCATTCGATGATGATTTCTGAGACATCGACATTTTCTTCCTTCAGCTCGAGCTTGCCCGCTTCACCCTTGCTGAATTCGAGAATGTCGCTGATGAGTTGCAGCAGATGCGTGCCGCATAAATTTATATCTTGCACGCGCTCTTTCTGTTTCTCATTGAGCGTGCCGAAATAGCCAGCATTAAGCATTTCCGAAAACCCGATAATGGCGTTTAGCGGCGTGCGTAATTCGTGCGACATATTGGCTAGGAATTCGGATTTTGCCTGTGAGGCGAGTATCGCTGCGGCTTCAGATTCTTCGACCCGTGCAATCTGGCGCGCCATGGTGAGTGCGAAGAAAGACAGTACCGATCCAAAGATGGTAAAAATGGCAAGGAAGCTGATGTCTTTGATGCGCCCCTTGCGCCAGCTTGAGAGGAAATCTTCTTCATCCATCACTACAGTGGTGATGATGGGAAGGGTTCGGATTTGTGTGAATGCGTAGGCTTTGATTTTACCATCCACCTTTTGTGTGTCGGTGGTAATACTGTGCTTGTCTTTGGCTTTGGCAGCTTTATCGCCGATGATATCGAGCATGGTATCGTTGCTGCGGCTGCTTTTGCCGCTATAGAGCAACTCGCCTGATTCTAGCATCAGCGCCATCATGCGCTTGGTGCTGTAATCGACCGAGGAAAAGAAATCGAAGAAATAGCGCGGGTCAATCGCAGCAATCACGACGCCGCCAAACTCGCCGTCGATATTGGTGATGCGGCGGCTGATGAACACCAAATCGCGGAACTTGGCATTGCTTGCTCGGTGTTTGCCGATGAAATAGCTTTTATCTTCGTCGGCCTTCAAGCTGGTAAATACGGGGTCTTCTTGCAGGGAATCGCTGTAATCATACCAGTTATCATAGCCCTGTTTGTTGGCTGCGATTTCGATGGTACCGCGGTCATTGACCAGCATGAGTGCCACGATTTGCGGCGTTTCATCGACCCAGAGCTTGAAGTTGTTTTCGATGTCATGCGGCAGATTGCCGCCGAACATAGTGTTGAAATACTGGCGCTCCACGGCGCGCCTGATGGTTAAATCGACTGCTAAAAACGTAAGCTCGACCTGATCGGCGAGAATATTGGTGAGGCGGTTTGCATCTTTTTTGGCGTCAATTATGGCATTTTCATAGGCTTTGGAGGCCTGATACGCCACAAACACGCAAAATAGCAGCATAATAAGCGCCGAAAACGCAATCAGCGTTTTGATTTTGGGCGCGCGAAACCCTTCCATATTGGACTTGGTTTGCGGCTTTTCACTCTGCGCGGCACGTGCCATGAGGTGTATAGAGTCTCCTGATTATCGTCCCGATTATGGCCAGTGGCTATTAATACTCTCTAAAGAAAACCTCACCAACCTATTAATAAACGGAATTTTAGGGTGAAAAAGACGCATTTAATGCCTATAGCTGGAACGAACGCTTGGGAAAAGACCTATGGTTGTGCATGTTACCACCGTTGCCTATGAAGGCATTGATACCCGCCCCGTGGATGTGCAGGTGCATATTGCAGGTGGGCTGCCCGCCTTCACGATTGTGGGGCTGCCTGATAAAACCGTCGCTGAATCGCGCGAGCGGGTGCGTGCGGCGCTCAGCTCGATGGGCATTGCCCTGCCCGCCAAAAAAATCCTGATAAATCTGGCACCTGCCGATGTGTTTAAGGAAGGCAGCCATTTCGATGTGCCGATTGCACTGGGGCTGCTCGGCGCACTGAATATGATTGCGCCTGAGTGGCTGAGGAATGTGTTGGCGGTGGGTGAATTATCGCTTGATGGCAGCCTGACGCATGTGACGGGTGTGTTGCCCGCCGCCATGGCCGCGTTTGCCACGGGAAAAACCCTGATTTGCCCAGAAGCGAACGGCCCAGAAGCCACATGGGCAGGCGAAGGTAAGATTATTGCGCCCAAGCATTTGCTGGCATTATTGAACCACACCAAAGGCCACCAGTTATTGCCGCGCCCCGAGGCAAGCATGGTGGTGAATGTGGCGCGTGGCCCTGATCTTTCCGAAGTGCGTGGGCAAGAAACCGCTAAGCGCGCACTGGAGATTACGGCAGCTGGTGGGCATAATCTGCTGATGATTGGCCCGCCTGGTTCGGGTAAATCGATGCTGGCGGCGTGTTTACCCAATTTACTGCCGCCTATGATAAGTGAAGAAATGATTGAGGCGAGCTTAGTGGCATCGGTTGCGGGAAAATTGGAAGAGGGCGCGCTTACGCGTTCGCGACCGTTTCGCACGCCACACCATACCAGCTCGCAGGCGGCGATGGTGGGGGGCGGCAAGCGCGCGCTGCCAGGTGAAATTTCGCTCTCACACCGCGGCGTGTTATTCCTCGATGAGTTCCCTGAATTCCCCCGCGCGGTGCTCGAGGCATTGCGCCAACCGCTGGAGACAGGCGAGGTGAGCATTGCACGTGCGCAGGCGCATGTGACCTACCCCGCGCGGTTCCAACTGATTGCGGCGATGAACCCTTGCCGTTGTGGCTATCTGGGCGATGTAGCGCGCGCCTGCAGCAACGCACCTATTTGCGGCACGGATTATCAGGCGAAACTTTCAGGCCCGTTGCTCGACCGCATTGATGTGCATGTGAGTGTGCCTGCGGTGGATACGCTTGATATGCTCACTCCTAAAACGGGCGAGCCGAGCGCGGTGGTTGCCGCCCGTGTGCTTGCTGCACGCGAACGGCAGCAGATGCGCTATGCACAGATGGGCACACCGCATATTCGCACCAATGCAGAGGTGAGTGGTGAGGTCTTACAGCAAGTAGCCGCATTGCAGCCCGATGCATCCGCGATGCTTGAGAATGCGACCCGCAGCATGGGCTTATCGATGCGCGGTTTGACGCGCGTGTTGCGCGTGGCGCGCACGATTGCCGACCTTGCAGAAAGCGATGATGTACACAGTATGCATGTGGCTGAGAGTTTGAGTTTTCGGGAATATGTGGGTAAGCGCTAGCAGATACTTGGCTAGGCGTTCAATTTGCGTTAGGGTGCGCACCCATGAAAGAAGCTTTGCGGGATAATGGGTGTGATGCGCGCGCGCAGTTTTATGCGAAGCATGCGCGCCTTGTGCAGCAGGCCGAACGCCTGCGCGAGACCGAATGCGAGCTGCAGCAGTTTTTAAGCGAATATTATGCGGCCATCGCGCAGGATATTATGACACTTGTTGCGCTGGAAGCAGCGAAGGGCACATGGATGGGCGAGCATTTGCCCAACGCCAAACATATGCACGAGGCGATGGAAGCGGCTGCAATCAAAACCCGCGCCACCCTTTCGCGCGAAGCATACCGCAGTGCGGCCCGCAATGCGCACCCCGATGTGGTGCGTGACGCGCAGGATACGAACATGCAACGCGTGAACCGCGCCCGCGAAGAAGACGATATCGCAACTTTGCTTGCTGTTGCGATGCAGCCTAAACATAGCGGCGAGGACTGGGAAGTTGCACTTACTGAACTCGCACGTTGGGAACAGCAGATTCATGACAGCACGGAAGCATTATTTGCATCGCCTGCTTATGCGCTCTACCTCAAAGCGTTTGAGGCAAAGCTCGCTGGTCGCAACTGGCTAGAGGATACTACCCAAAACATCCGCCGCGCGGTGGCGCTGGAAACACGTGCGATTGCGAAGCAGGGCGTGCAGGCGATTGCGCAGTGGCGGGTGGCTTAGGTTTTATGTAGCTATTCTGTGCTGCGCAATGCGTCCACAGGATGACGATTTACAAATATGTCTACTGATTAAACGCAACCAGCCTGCGTTCAGTCGCTTGTGCTTGCGCCAGGGTTGCGGCTGCAACAAAGCTTGCCATTTTTTCCATCGCACGTGCTTCGATCTGGCGCACACGTTCACGCGAGATACCGTAACGCTCTGATAACTCTTCAAGTGTGAGGGGATTTTCACTGAGCTGGCGCTCGCTTATGATATCGCGCTCACGTTCGTTCAAGGTGGCAATCGCATCGAGCATGAGGGCGCGCTTCTGGCCGTAATCCTGACTTTCGGCAATCAGCGTTTCCTGACTTTCGGCACTATCGGGCAGTAAATCACCCCATTCGGCGTCGCCATCGGTACCGACACGGGCGTTGAGGTGTTTATCATTCGCCGACATGCGGCTATCCATATCCACCACATCCTGCTCGCTCACATTCAGCTCATGCGCAATGATGCGGATTTCTTCCTGCGAAAGCGACTTCGCATCATCCACCACTTTAAGGCGTTTTTTGGCTTTGCGCAGATTAAAGAACAACCGCTTTTGCGCTGCCGATGAACCCATTTTGACTAAGCTCCACGAACGCAGGACAAATTCCTGAATCGAGGCTTTTATCCACCACATCGCGTAGGTGGAAAGGCGGAAGCCTTTATCCGGCTCGAATTTTTTTACTGCTTGCATGAGGCCGATATTACCCTCGGCAATCAGTTCGGACACGGGTAAACCGTAACCACGGTAACCCATGGCAATTTTGGCGACCAAGCGCAGATGCGAGGTGACAAGCGTGTGCGCGGCTGCCGAGTCGCCATCTTCGGTCCAGCGTTTGGCGAGGGCGTATTCCTCATCCAGCGTGAGCACGGGAAATTTCTGAATTTCCTGCATGTAGTGGCGCAAACCGCTATCGGAGGAAAGTGCTGGGAGTGCTTGTGTTTTAGCCATTCGAGTTCTCCTGTTGGATGTGCATTAGGCACATTCGCTGTGAAGTCTACCCCATCTGCGCTAGCGCTTGCGGTTGTTGTTCTTGTTACACAGTGACTATTTCACCGTTTTTGTTGCGTAGCACCATAGCGCTTCAGGCGCTGTTTGTCAAGGTGAGCAGGGCGGTTTCAAGCTGTGCTAAATCCTCTGGGATTGGGGCGGTGCAGGTCACTTCTTCGCCTGTTACGGGATGGAAAAAACGTAGGGTTTCAGCGTGTAAGGCCTGCCTTGCAAGTGTTACGAAGATACTGTTTTCACCTATTGCTTCGGCATGTGCGGATTCATTAATTCGGCGCAATGTCTGCTTGGTACTAAGTCCGTAGGTCGTATCCCCTATCAGTGGGCAGCCGATATGCTTCATATGCACGCGTATCTGGTGGGTGCGCCCTGTATCCAGCTCGCAGCGCAGTTTGGATGCAAAGATATGCGTGCTGGTGCTTTGGCTATGCAGCGTGCGCCTATCGGGGCCAGTGCTTACACCTGCGCCTGTATCGCCGTATTTTTGTATGATGTCGTAGTGCGTAATCGCGTGCCTGCCATCTTCTACAATCGCCATTTCTTTGCGCTTGCTTGGGTTGCGCGCAATCGGCGCATCGATTTTCCCGCGCCCCACACTCGGTGCGCCCCACGCGTAACACACATAGCTGCGTTTGAGTGTGCGTGCTTTGAGCTGGTTTGATAGATGCTGATGCGCCGTGTCGTTTTTGGCGATCACGAGCAGGCCAGATGTGTCCTTATCAATACGGTGTACAATGCCCGGACGTGCAACACCGCCAATGCCCGAGAGTGTATCGCCGCAATGATGCAGCAAAGCATTGACCAGTGTGTGATTGCGGTTGCCTGCCGCCGGATGCACCGTGAGCCCTACGGGTTTATTGATGACCAGTAAATGCGCATCTTCGAACACGATATCGAGTGCCATGGCAAGCGGTTCTAAATCGAGCGGCACGGCTTGAGGAAGCCTGAGGATATACTGTTCGCCTGATTTGACCTTGCGGCTGGTTTCGGTTAACGTTGCTCCATCGCGCAACACGTGCCCTGCTTCGATGAGGTGTTGCACGCGGTTGCGCGTCATATCGGGAACATGTTCTGCCAGATATTTATCAAGCCGTGTGCCTGCATCCGCAGGTGTAACAATGAGAGAATGGGAGCGCATACGCCATGCATAACGCAACTGATAGCCATACACCAGCACCACTTACAGGCGGCTGGCGTGCTTTGAAGAACCTTGCCATTGTTATGGGCGTGGTACTTGTGGCAGGGTTTGTGGTGATGTTTAGTTTTATGGCCAAACAGGTGGGCGGCGGTGCGAGCAAAACCTGCGATCCCACCACCATTGAAGTGGCAGATAATAACGAGCTGATAAAAATCGAAGAAAAAGAGGATATGCTCACCTTATGGCTGAAAGATGCCACGGGTGCCGTGGTACTGCGCCGCTACAGCATGTGCGGTGGTAAAATTCTGCGCGATGTGCGCGTGAGTGGTGGTATGCCACCACAGCAAGTGGCTCAGCCGCAGCAGTTGCAGCCGCAACCACCAAAGCCAGCACCTGTAACGCAGTAATGCGTTACGCCGCCTTGGGCAGTGCGCTGGAATCCAGTGTTTTGATAGGGCCGAGTGTGGTGAGGGTGAGGGGCGAGGCGCCGATGATGGTGTATGCCATGCGCTGCATATCGGCGATGGTGATGGCATCGATGAGCCCTAAAATTTCCTCCGCCGTTTTGACGCGGTTATGGATGAGCAGATGGCGGCCAATCCATTCGGCAATACTGCCAATCGATTCACGCGCCATGACGATATTCGCTTTGAGCTGATTCTTGGCACGCAGCAATTCCTGCTCGCTTATAGCATCCGACGCATGAGCGAGCACATCGGCAAGTGCGGGCATTAGTTCTTTCATATGCTCTGGGCCAGTGGCGGCGTAAATGCCGAGGATCCCTGTATCCAAATAGCAGCTTGCAAAGGCCGACACACTATAGACCAGCCCGCGCTTTTCGCGGATTTCTTGAAA
>JAIXZB010000149.1 GCA_027489915.1 Rickettsiales bacterium
ACAATCAGCCCATCCACCCACTGCGCGTAGGGATGTTCTGCAGCCAAGCGCGATTTCATTTGCGCGTCTTCGATTAGCTCGCCCGTGTGTAAATCCACAGCTAAAATATCGCCCGGCCCAAGCTGTCCGTAACGCACCACATCGCCATCTGCCAGTGGCACCATGCCCACTTCGGAGCCTGCAATGATGAGCCCGTTTTTGGTGATGCTAAAGCGCATCGGGCGCAGGCCGTTTCTGTCCATGCCGGCGAAGACATAACGCCCATCGGTGCCAACGAGCGCTGCTGGTCCATCCCAAGGCGACACCAAGCAAGTGAAGTATTCAAACATTGCTTTTTGATCGGCGGGCATATCGGTATCCGATGCCCAAGCGGGGGGAATCATGAGCAGTTTGGCCATGGGGGCAGGGCGTCCTGCGCGCACTAGTAATTCCATCACTGCATCAAGCGCGCCTGTGTCAGATAATCCCGGTGAGATGACAGGAATTAAATCCTCTAAGTAAGGCGAAAGCTCCCACGCGCCGAAGCTTGCTTCAAAGCTGCTCATCCAGTTGAGGTTACCGCGCAGCGTGTTGATTTCGCCGTTATGCGCCACGGTGCGGAAGGGTTGTGCAAGCTGCCATGAAGGATTGGTATTGGTAGAAAAACGCTGGTGGAAAATGATGTAGTTCGAGATGAAATCATCATCCTCTAAATCGGGATAGAAGCTCGTGATATGCTCGGCCAGAAACAGGCCTTTATAAATAATATAGCGGCTGGAAAGGGAGCAGACATAGACTTGCGCAATGCCCGCAGCGCGGCATTTTTTCTCGATGCGGCGGCGGATGACATAGAGCATCTGCTCGAAATGATTCGCAGATTCGGATGCATTACCACGAATGAGAATTTGGGTGATTTCTGGGCAGGATTCACGCGCGAGCTCACCTATCACATCGGTGTTAATCGGCACTTGCCGCCAGCAATGAATGGCGTAGCCGCCACGGATGATTTCGGTTTCGATAATCAGGCGTGCTTCTTCTTGAGCAGAAAAATCACTGCGCGGTAAAAACAGCATGCCAACGGCCAAAGGTGCATCGGCAGGTTGTGCGCCGAACAGTTGCAAATGCCGCATGAAAAACGGCTTGGGCAGTTGCAGATGCACCCCTGCGCCATCGCCCGTTTTGCCATCCGCATTCAGTGCGCCTCGGTGCCACACCGAACGCAGTGCCATAATGCCCGCTTCCACTACATCGCGCCGTGCTTCTCCGCCCAGTGCAGCAATAAACCCGACACCGCAGGCATCATGTTCATCGGTGCGATCATACATGCCGTGCTGTTCTAATCGGTCAGCTTCGCGGTTCCATGCTTCATTCCAGATCATGCTGCCTTCGCTTTCTGCGCGCGGACATGCGAGAGGATGGATGAGGCCACATTGCGCCCATCAGCAATCGCCCAGACCACGAGCGATGCGCCGCGCACGATATCGCCTGCGGCGAATACGCCATCGAGTGAGGTCATGCCTTGGGCGTTGGTTTTTAAGGTGCCCTGCGCAGTGGTTGCAAGATCGGGCGCGCCGAACATCCCTTGCAACTCCTCTGCATCGTAGCCAAGCGCGGTGATGACGGTATCGGCGTCGATGTTGTACAGCCCATCTTCGCATGGCTCGATGCTGCGCCGCCCATGAATATCGGTGGCGGCTAGGCGCATGGGGCGCACGCGCACTTGTTCGATATGACTGCTACCAATAAACGCATCGGGCGCGCTTAGGAATTTGAATACCACGCCTTCTTCTTCCGCATGCTTCACTTCGCGCATGGAACCGGGCATATTGGCGCGGTCGCGGCGGTACAGGCAGGTGACGGAGGTTGCACCCTGACGCACGGAGGTGCGCACACAATCCATTGCGGTATCGCCGCCGCCAATCACCACCACGCGCTTGCCCGCAACCGAAATCGGCGCGGTAGCATCGCCAAGCCCTGTGCGGTTGCTGGCGGTGAGAAATTCCATCGCCTCAATACTCCCTGCGAGCACCGAACCCGGCAACGCGCCAAGTGGGCGGGGTTTATAGACACCAGTTGCAATCAATACCGCATCATGACGTGCGCGCAGATCGGCAAACGCTATATCGTTGCCGATAGAAGTGTTCAGATGAAACTGGATACCGCTTTGCTCGAACTGCTGGTGGCGGCGCAGTACGATGGATTTATCGAGCTTGAAATTAGGAATGCCATAAATCATTAGCCCGCCTGCGCGGTCGTAGCGGTCATAGATATGCACTTCGCACCCTGCGCGCCTAAGCTGTTCGGCTGCGGCCATGCCTGCGGGGCCAGAGCCGATGATGCCGATGGAGTAAGGCAGGGTGCGGGTAGGGGCGAAGGGCTTCACCCAGCCTTCTTCCCACGCTTTATCGGTGATGGTTTTTTCGATGGCGCCAATGGTGATGGCACCGAAGCCAGCATTCACCACACAGCTTCCTTCGCAGAGACGGTCTTGCGGGCAAATGCGCCCACAAACTTCGGGGAATGTATTGGTGGCAGACGACACAGCGTATGCATCGCTCCAGCGCCCTTCGGCAACGAGCTTCAGCCAATCGGGAATGTTGTTGGAAAGGGGGCAATGCACCTGACAGAATGGCACCCCGCATTGCAGGCAGCGCGAGGCCTGCTCGGTGGCCTTCGATGCTGCATAGGCGCGGTAAATTTCATCGAAATCCTGGCTGCGCGCATCCGCCGGTCGCGTATCCGGATAGGCCTGTGCGATGCGGTGAAACTGCTGCATTGCAGCATCTCAACGTAAAATGGGATATTTTGCAATGTAAAAATTGTGGCGACGCGAGAGGGATTGACTCAGGTCTGCTGACCTTCGCCCTTCGGGTACTTCGCATCCGCATCGCCTGCTTGCGATGCGACGAACCCCATAGCGGTGTTCTCGACCCTCCGAGTTCACCACATTAAAAATAAATGTGGCGACCCCGGAGGGATTCGAACCCCCGACCGTCGGATTAGAAATCCGATGCTCTATCCAGCTGAGCTACGGGATCGCACGAATTTCTCTTAGCGTGAAATAGTGGGCATGACAATCACAGCGTTACGTCTCGGTTGTTATAATGTCTGGCAAGTCTAGATAAACTTCGTTAAATAGAACATGCGTAAGACATTTAGGAGAGCTCTATGAAAACACTCTACACTGCACATGCACAAGCAAAAGGTGGCCGCAATGGCCATAGCCAAACCTCGGATGGTAAATTATCGTTTGAGCTTGCAACACCTGGTGCGCCTTCAGCGAAGCAAGGTGCAACCAACCCCGAAGAACTTTTTGCATGCGGATATGCAGCATGTTTCGGAAGTGCGATTGAATATGTTGCTGGATTGCAGAAAATTTCAGCAGCCGATGCGCAGGTTAAGGCAGATGTAAGCCTGAATCAAAGTGAAACAGGTTTTTCTATAAGCGTGACTTTAGATGTATCTATTCCAAGCATGGACGCAGATGCTGCACAGAAGCTGGTGGAAGCTGCGCATCAGGTATGTCCATATTCCAAAGCTACACGCGGCAATATCGACGTAACGCTGATGGCAAATAATGTGTTGGTAGCAAAAGCGGCGTAGTGTTTTTTGCTGGGCAGCCAAACATTCACCATACTATTTCGTTAGATTGCATGCAGCCATTGCACTGCTACTGAATGCAAGGGGTGCGTAACTGCGCCATAGACGCCACAGCTAACCGCAAAAGTAATGCTGCTTGATTATGCGTGGCGGTTTTAATCCCTTGTTAATAGTTCGCGTGGTAGGGTGCCTGAAATTATTTTTTAGTGGGAAAGTGTGTTATGAATAAGAAGCTTGTGCGCATTATTGGTATTTTGTTGATTCTGGCCATTGGCGGTGGCGGTGTGGCATGGTTTGTAACCACAGCCCAGACCAAACAATCGGTGATTGATACCATTACTAAGTTGAATGCGACCACGGCAGAAGATGGCACTAAAATTGAGATTTCCTATGCATCTGTGGAAACTGCTGGTTTCCCACCTAGCATAACGGTGCGCTTGGTGGACCCTGTGCTTAAAGTAAGCATTCCTAACATGCATGCAAACCAACTGGCTGCTGAACAAGACGCAGCACAAGCACCACAACCCGTTGAGATTCAGTGGTCGTTCAAGGGACACGCAGATGTGATTACCAATCATCTGAATGCATCGTATGGCCTGAACCTTAAAGGTAATGACACGATGCGCATGAGCATGGGCGATGAAAATGTGAGCGTTGTAGGCGAAAACAGCGATTATCAATTTGCGCTTAAGGCAAAATCGCTATCGGACTTTTTGAAATGGGAAAATCTTAATCCCAAAGATGAAGCGCAGATGAAGGCACTGTTTGCTTCGATAAGCGAAGTATCGTCTAACATTGGTGCACTCAATTATAAGGTGGAAGGAACGGGAGAACCCGCCTTCACGCAGGAGCTTGGGAAGTTCCAGCTCTCTAATCGTTCGACCGATGAATTGGTGGATTTGGATTTTGAGGTGCTGGGTAAGGCGTCGCAAGTGCACCCTGCATATGGTGCGTTTTTGGAAAAGTTAGGCATGATGGGTGAAGCGCCGCCAGAGCTTGCGGCGATGGGGCTAAATGAAATGCCATTCTCTGCAGCACGCGCAGGTAAACAAGATTTTGATATGGCGGCAAGCGTGTATGTCACAACCAGCAAAGATGCGAATGCACCCCGCATTGTGCGTGTGAAAGCACCTCGCTTCATGATTAAGAATAATTTCTATGATATGAATCTGGTGGTAAATATGGATGCCACAGACTCAGCATCTGGTACGGATTTCACATTCCTCATCGATAATAAGCTGAATGTGACGGAAGCTGGTGCCACCGATATGCGCAAAATGATGGATACGATTTTTGCCATGGCACCGATGATGGCGCAAAATAATCCTGCATTTGATGCCGAGCAATTCAAAGCCAAAGTGACCGAAGCATTGCCTACGGTTTCCACGCTTGGGCCTATTACCTTCGTGGTGGATGTATCTGGCAAGCTGGCAGCTAAGGGCGAAGCTGCGGTGGCACAAAAAGGCACCATCAACGTGAACCGTTTCGATTTCTCGCATGCGCGCTGGGGAATCAATGCGAAAGGCACGATGGATAATACAGCAGAAGCTCCTGCTATTACGCTTACGCTCAACTGCGTGAAGTGCGATGCGATGACAGCCGACGTGATGAAATCCGCAGTGCAGGGTCAGGAAATTCAGACCATGCTTGATCCTAAGCAGCCTCAATTTCCATTGGGCGATGGGATGTTGGCATCGGTCAACCAACTGCTTGCAAGCATTGGTAAGAAAGATGCTGCCAGCGGTGATATTGCGTTTGACGTCACCACCCCTGCAGCCAATGATTTCCGCATTAACGACAAGCCCGTGGCTGGCGTGATGATGGAAGCAATGACAGCGCTTGCACCTTACATGGCACCAGCAGCACCAGCTGGTGTTGAGGGGGCTGATGAAACAATGCCTCAGGGATTAGAAGAAGCGCCTGCTAATTAGCCCAGAAGCGACAACACCCACAGTCCAAGCAGCGCGAATGATGCGATGCTGATGGTGAGGAGTGTGAGCACCATACCCGCCTGACGCAGTGACAGTGAGCTCGTTTTAGGCTCATGCACGCTGATGCTGTAGGCGTGGCACAGCCTGCCAAGTGTGAAGATGGCGGCAAGCCCGTGTATCAGCCATAACGGCGCTTGAATCGCGACGAGTAAGCCAAGCAGTATCAGCATGAAGGGGACATACTCGGCAAAATTGCCGTGGGCACGGATGGCGCGTAGCAACCCGTCATCGCCCTTATCGCCCAGTGCAGCTTGAGCGCGCATGCGGTTAAGGATGACCGCGCGGCTTAAGAAAAGATACAAAAAACCAAGAATGGCTGCGTAGGGGGCGAGCATCGCCAGTGGCATAAAGACTCCTCACATAAATGTTGCCTACTTGCTATAGCAGAGGCGAAGTGCTATGCGCAACGGCGGAAAACGATGGAGAGACCAATGGCAAAGCAGCCTTACACGATTGGCCTGATTCAAATGCGCATGAGCGCAGAGCCAAAAGCGAACCTTGCGCGGGCAATAGAGTTACTGCGTGAGGCAAAAGCCAAAGGTGTGCAGGTGGCCTGCTTGCCTGAACTGTTTTGCAGTTATTATTTCTGCCAAACCGAAGACCATGCGATGTTTGATTTGGCAGAACCTATTCCGGGCCCTACCAGCACTACGCTTGCCGCACTTGCCAAAGAGCTGGATATGGTGATTGTGGCGAGCCTGTTTGAGAAACGCGCTGCGGGTGTATATCACAACACCGTGGTGGTGCTGGATGCGGATGGGGCGGATTTGGGCATATACCGCAAAGCCCACATACCCGACGATCCACGCTATTACGAGAAATTTTATTTCACCCCAGGTGACACGGGCTTTAAGGCGTTTGATACGAAATATGGCCGTATTGGTGTGCTGATTTGCTGGGATCAGTGGTTCCCCGAGGCAGCGCGCTTGACTGCCATGCAGGGCGCAGAAGTAATTTTTTACCCCACCGCCATTGGCTGGCACCCTGCTGAGAAGGCAGAATATGGCGAGGCGCACTGGCAGGCATGGCAAGCCGTGCAGCGTGGCCATGCCGTGGCGAACGGCGTGTATGTGGCAAGCGTTAACCGCATAGGATCTGAACTTGCAAGCGATGGCGGTAGTTTAGAGTTCTTTGGCCATTCGATGATTTACGACCCGTTCGGTAAATATTTGGCGGAAGTGGATGAGCATTTTGAAGGGGTAATGACTGCAGTGGTTGACCCTGCCAAACAGGAAACCACACGCCAGCATTGGCCGTTCTTCCGCGACCGCAGGATTGATGCATATGGCAAAATCCTCGGACATCCGGAGAAATAATATGCCATCATTTCGCATGCCCGCAGAGTGGGAACCGCATAAACGCACATGGCTGAGCTGGCCGCATGCAAAAGCGGATTGGCCCGATAAATTTGCGCCCGTGCCTTGGATTTTTGCCGAGATGATTCGCGCCATTGCTGCAAGTGAGCGGGTTGGATTACTGGTGAAAAATGAACGCGCGATGGACGCGGCGCGCGAGCATTTGACGCGTGTGAGTGTGGATGCACGAAAAGTGGATTTTCATATCATCCCCACTAACCGAGGATGGCTACGCGATTGCGGGCCGATATTTGTGCGTGATGGTGCCAAAACGGTGGCACTCGATTTTGGTTTTAACGCATGGGCGAAATACGATAACTGGCAGAAAGATAATGCGGTGCCAGCTGCTATCACCAAAGCCACCAAACATGCGCGGATTGTGCCAATCCATAAAGGCGCACAAGTGGTGCTAGAGGGCGGTGGTATTGAGGTGGACGGCGAAGGCACGGTGATTGTAACCGAAGAATGGCTGCTATCGAAAAAGCAAATCCGCAATAAGGGATTTACCCGCGAAGATTACGAAACCGTATTTGCCGATATGCTGGGTGCAACCAAGACCATCTGGCTGGATAAAGGCATTGTGGGTGATGATACACATGGCCATGTGGATGATATTACGCGCTTCGTTGCACCTGCAAAACTGGTGACAGTCGTTGAGCCACGCATGAAGGATGCTAACCATGAATTGCTGCAGGAAAACCTCACGCGGCTGAAACAGGCGCGTGATGCCAAGGGCCGCAAGCTGGAAGTGATTGAACTTCCGATGCCGCAAGCAGTGATGTGCGAAGGCGAACGCTTGCCTGCGAGTTACGCGAATTTTCTGATATGCAACAAAACCGTGCTGGTGCCGATTTTTGGCGATGTGAATGACCGTATGGCACTCAATATTTTAGCCGAATGTTTTGAGGGCCGCGAGATTGTGCCAATTTATGCCCGCGATTTGGTGTGGGGGCTAGGCACCGTGCACTGCCTGACGCAGCAGGAGCCTGCATAAATTATAGGGAAAGCCCAATGCTTGCGATGGCGGCTTTGAGCGAATCCATGACCGCTGTAACATCGGGCGCGCTGTAGGCTTCGACGCGGCCAACGAGTGCGGGTTGGGTGTTGGAAGCGCGCAGTAACCACCAGCCTTGCGGGGTGGAAACGCGCACCCCATCGAGCGTGTTCATGACCGCATTCTGTGCGGTAAGTGCGGATTCAAGTGCGGCGATGCGCTCGAATTTCACCCCGTCATCGCACGCGATGCGAATTTCGGGCGAGCTATAGAGCGGCGGCAATACATCGATGAGCGTGCTAAGTTTCTGGCCACTTTGTGCGACGATAGCGAGTATGCGCAGTGCAGCATAGAGCCCATCATCATAACCAAAATATTTATCTGCAAAAAAGATGTGGCCGCTGGCTTCGCCGCCAAATGTGGCGCTTACCTCGCGCATTTTGGTTTTGATATGGGCGTGACCCGTTTTCCACATCAACGCCTTGCCGCCCTGTTGGGTGATGCGCTTAAATACGGCGTCGCTGGTTTTGACATCGGCAATAAGTGTGGAGCCTGGTGTGTCCTTTAGCACGTCATCCGCAAACAGCATCAGCAGATGATCGGGTGACACGATGCGGCCTTTATCATCGACGACGCCTAATCTATCGCCATCGCCATCGAGCGCGATACCGATATCGCACTCCGCACCACTCACGGCTTCTTGCAGTTGCACTAGATTTGCGGGGTCTGACGGGTCGGGGTGGTGGTTGGGAAACTGGCCATCGATACGGGTGAACATGAGCCCGTGCTGATTATCGGGCAAGGAGGCAGCAATTTTTTCGACTATTTCGCCTGCTGCGCCGTTGCCTGCATCCCACACGATTTTGAGGGGGCGGGAAATGAGTGCCGTACCCGTGCAGGCAAGAAGTGCGCGTAGATAATCATCGGCAAGCGCAATAGGCGTTTCAGTACCACGCCCTTTGAGCAGTGATGAATCTTCGACGCGCGCGCAAAGTGCTTTGAGTGCATCGCCATAAAAACTCTGCTGTCCGAGCATGATTTTCAGCCCGTTATGCGTGGGCGGATTGTGTGATCCGGTGATGATAATAACGCCCTGCATATCGTAGCGGTAGGCCGAGAAATAGCCCATCGGGGTGGGGCCAACACCCGCATTGAACACCTGTGCGCCTGAGGCTTTGAGGCCTTGCGCCAATGCGCGGGCTAGGCGCTGCGAGGACATGCGCCCATCGCGCAAGATACAGATACGTGGATGGGCATGATTCAGCGCCTCGGCAGCGTGGGTTGCAAAGCCACGGCCAAACCAGTAGCAATCCTGCTCGCCGAAGGTTTCGTCAACGACACCACGTATGTCGTAGGCGCGGATGATGGAGGGATGGAATTTATGATTCATAGCGGCGATAATACGCAAGCAATGTATC
>JAIXZB010000111.1 GCA_027489915.1 Rickettsiales bacterium
AGATACTTTGGTGGATACGATGAAAACTGAAAATCAAAAATTCGCCAGACACGCGCCAGATAACTGCCTACCGCAGCATACATAAACCCCGAAAACAGGGGCACTCCGCCAATACGCAGTATATTATCTTCAGGATAAATCCACGACCCCACGTGGGTTTTAAATATCTCCATTACTGTTCCCACCACATGAAAAATGAGAATAATTTTAGCCTCCTCCCATGTTTCAAGCCGCAGCAATATAAGACTTATCTGAATAATACATGCACCCAGAACCAAAAATCATACCGCGCAAGCTCTGCATGTGAGGGGTAAAAGCAATGCGTTGCCACGGGCATTGCCACCATTAACCCACCAAAAAGGCAAGCCCATGCTTGCTTTAAGCCGAACCACCAGAATTCTTTTACAAACTGCATCATCATCGTTCTGGCCTTGTTGCCTTAAATTTTACTAGCGTTTTCAGCATCAAACGCTTAACCCATAGAGTTACGTATGGCAACCGCACCCAACACCCCCGCCCTGCCCCACCATCTGCTCGGGATTGAAGGGCTTTCTGCAGAGCAGATTCTGCATATACTTTCCGTTGCTGAAACCTACGTCGAGCGTAATCGCCAGCGCGATAAGAAGCATAAAATTCTTCAAGGCCGCACCCTTATCAATCTATTCTTTGAAAACTCCACCCGCACCCGCACCAGCTTCGAGCTTGCAGGAAAACGGCTGGGGATGGATGTTATCAATATCTCAGCCAGCGTTTCCTCCATCAGCAAAGGTGAAACCCTGCTTGATACTGCGATGACGCTAAACGCCATGCATGCGGATGTGATTGTGGTGCGCCACTCGCAAGCAGGCGCAGTGCAGTTGATAGCTGAAAAAGTAAGTGCCAGCGTCATCAACGCAGGTGACGGCGCGCATGAACATCCCACGCAGGCATTGCTCGATGCACTCACTATTCAGCGTGCTAAGGGTGCAATGAAGGGACTAAAAGTGGCCATCTGCGGCGATATCGCTAATAGCCGTGTTGCACGCAGCAATGTGCATCTGCTGAAAACACTCGGCGCACATGTCACCCTCATCGCCCCACCCACTCTAATGCCCACGGGTGTTGATGGGTTTGGCGCTGAGTACACCACCGATATGAAAATGGGACTGAAAAATGCCGATGTGGTGATGATGCTACGCATCCAGCACGAACGTATGAAGGGCTCTGGCATCGCCAGTGTACGCGATTATTTCCTCCGCTACGGCCTCAGCTACGATAAACTCTCCGCCGCCAAGCCCGATGCACTCATCATGCACCCCGGCCCCATGAACCGTGGTGTCGAAATCGATACCGATGTCGCCGATGACATCAATCGCAGCGCCATCCTCGATCAGGTAGAAATGGGCGTTGCCGTGCGTCAGGCGATATTAGAATTGTGTATGGTGGAAAGATGAGTCGATATCTTAAGCCACTTGGGACTAAGAGCAGCAGATTCCTACTCTGTCTTTTTCTTGCTCTGCAATCTCCTTATGCAATTGCTGGAGAATATCCATATGAAGAGTTTCTTCCAACAGTCGAAGAGACGTATAATGACTGCAAGAACGCTATAATTCTCGCAGACAAAGGAGATATGGAAAACTACTATAAAAGCGACTGCTCTATTATGGCACGTACTATTTTTTCATCTGTAATATTGGCTACATGGGTAACTCCGAGCACGTCAAAAAATTCTACCGAAAAAGAAAGGCTTATTGCTCATACGCAAGGCCAGTTAATTGATGATATAATTAGCAAACGCTTTTGTTTTCTTAAAACGATAAACCAAAAAGAATCTCAAGACCTGCAAATTGCCAAAAGATTCGTAGAAGTAATTGATAAGTACAGAAATAACTCTCAATTTAATTTCTCTAAAAACGGCATGCTATCAAGGACTCCTTTTGCTATGGTAAGCATACTTCAAGATGGCTGCATACTGGATAAATAATTATGACCCACTTCACCAAACCCACCCGCAACACACATGGCAAAAAAACTGCCTTCACCAATGCGCGCCTGATTGACCCTGAATCAGGGCTGGATGCACAAGGCGGCTTAATGGTGGTAGATGGAAAAATAGCCGATTTTGGGGAAACCATTTTCAACAATGGCACGGGCGATGCGGAAGTGATTGATTGCGGCGGCCATGTGCTGTGTCCGGGGTTGCTCGATATTCAGGTGCATTTCCGCGAACCAGGGCAGGAATTCAAAGAAACCATCGAAACAGGATCCATGAGCGCCGCAGCAGGTGGTGTTACCACCGTTGCCACCATGCCCAACACCAAGCCCGTGGTCGATGATATTACGGTGCTCGCCTTCCTCGCTAAACGCGCCACCGAAACAGGCTACGTGAATATCCGCCCCTACGCGGCCATCACCAAAGGGCAAAAGGGCGAAGAGCTTACCGAAATGGGGATGTTGGTCGATGCAGGTGCGTGTGGTTTCACCGATGATGGATTGCCCGTAATGAACGCGCAGGTGATGCGTCAGGCGCTCACCATGGGTAAGGCGCTTGGTGTGCCCATCGCGCAGCACGCCGAAGATCACAACCTTTCCTGCGGCGGTTGCATGAACGAGGGCTGGGTTGCCACCAAGCTTGGCCTCAAGGGTATTCCGAACGTTTCCGAAGCGGTCATTGTCGCGCGCGATATTTTACTCGCCGAGCTTACGGGCGCGCATTACCACGTGCTGCATATCTCCACCAAAGAAGCAGTCGAACTGGTGCGATGGGGTAAGAAAAAAGGCATCAACGTCACTGCCGAAGTGGCCCCGCATCATTTCATCCTCACCGATGAGGCAGTGATTGATTACCGCACCTTCAGTAAAATGAACCCGCCCCTGCGCGCTGAATCCGATCGCCTGGCGCTGATTGAAGGGCTGAAAGATGGCACCATCGATGCCATCGCCACCGACCATGCCCCTCACGATGCCGATTCCAAGCGCGTGCCGATGGATATGGCCAGCTTCGGCATCGTAGGGTTAGAAACCATGCTGCCACTCTCGCTCATGCTCCATCAGCAGAAACATCTTAGCTTGCGCGATGTGCTGGCCTCCATGACTTACAAAGCTGCTGATATCATCCACGCCAATGCGGGCCGCCTGAAAAAAGGTGCTCCTGCCGATTTAGCGCTCATTGATTTGAACGCGAAGTGGACGGTGCAAAACGACACATTGCACAGCAAATCCAAGAACTCGCCCTTCGATGGGCTTGAAGTGCAAGGCCGCGCGATACGCACGATAGTCGGTGGTGAAACGGTGTACCGCTTTGCCTAACCTCACATAGCAGGCAAAAATGCTGTTTAACTCTTACAGTTTTCTGCTGCTATTCTTACCCCTTACGCTAGCAGTATTTTATGGCCTGCTGCTCAAGCGCAGCAGCAACGCTGCAATTTTAGGATTGGGGTTATGCTCGCTTGCGTTTTATGCATGGTGGGATGTATCCAACCTCCCCCTACTTCTTATCTCCATCACCTGCAATTTCATACTAGCGCAGCGCATGGCGCGCAGCGATGGGCTGAAGCGCCGCATACTGTTTGGGGTGGGTATTGTTGCTAACCTTATCCTGCTTGGCATTTTCAAATACGCAGGTTTCATCACCAGTAATTTGCACAGTATTTCTGCCTCCATCCCCGTCATCCATTTTGCACTGCCACTTGCGATTTCATTTTTTACATTTCAGCAAATTTCATTTCTGCGTGGGGTGTATGAACAGCGCGATTACATGCCCCGCTTTGTGCGCTACGCCACCTTCATCAGTTTTTTCCCGCACCTGATTGCAGGGCCGATTCTTCACCACAAAGAAATTCAGCCTCAGTTTGCCAATCTTGCGCGCATCGTGCCATGGGCAAGCATCGCGGCGGGTATCACACTATTCACCATTGGCCTGTTCAAAAAAGTCATGATTGCCGACCCCATCGGTATGCTCGCCGACCCGATCTATGCAAGTGCAACACAAGGCCTTCCCCTCACCGCACTTGAAGCATGGAGCGCTGCGTTTCTGTACGGATTCCAGCTCTATTTCGATTTTTCCGGCTATAGCGATATGGCGATTGGGCTTGCAGGTATGTTTGGCATTCAGTTTCCCAAAAACTTCAACTCCCCTTACCGCGCCATGTCTATCGCCGATTTCTGGCGGCGCTGGCACATCACACTGTCTCAATTCCTGCGCGATTTTCTCTATATCCCGTTAGGGGGTAACCGCAGAGGTATCCCGCGTACATTATTGAACCTCACCATCACCATGGCACTGGGAGGGCTGTGGCATGGAGCAAGCTGGAATTTTCTCATCTGGGGGCTGATACATGGTGTTTTGCTTGCCATCCACGCCCTGTGGCATCGCACGGGCTATAAGCTTCCCCCTATTCTCGCATGGGCACTTACCCTTCTATGCGTTATGGCCGCATGGATATGGTTCCGTGCACCTGATATCGCATCGGCGCTGGCGCTGTATGGTGCTATGTTTTCGCTCCCCGTTCTTTCCTCCACCCTGCTACCCAGCATTACTTGGATTATGGGTGCGGCAGCGCTATGTGTGATAATCCCAAATGGTTTTTCCTGGGTGCATGAAACTGCTATTCCTTTTGGCCGCGCCTCGCTCCGCTACAGCCATTCACTGCTTATCTGGGCTGGCGTCACACTCAGCTTTCTTATTGCCTTCGCATATATGTCGCGCCTTTCCATCTTTTTGTATTTTAATTTCTGATGCAACTTAGCCCTCAACAGTTTGTTCGCTATTTCCTGCGCGTGTTTGTGGCACTCGTTATCATGCTCACCGCATTCCAGCTTTGGCTCGATCCCTTCTGGGCATGGCGCAAGAATCCTCCGTGGCTTGCGTGGCATGGTGGGCATAACTGGAATCTTGATATTCGTATGCGCACCGCCAAGCCGCTTCAGCTTCTCACGCGCAACCCCACTACCATCCTCATAGGCTCATCGCGCACCTATCATGGGTTTGATGTGAGCACGATGCCACGCACCTATAACCTCGGCATCTCTGGCTTACGTATTCGCGAACTGGATGCATATGCGCGTTACGCGATGATGCATACGGAAGTGAAGCACATTGTTATTGGTCTTGATTATTTCATGTTCGATGCACGCCACTCCACGGTTGCAGGCTTTAATCCCGCCCTGACTCATTCTCGTTACTTATTCGACGCTATTCCTTCCGCACTCTATTCAGCCGATGCACTGAGCGGCACACGTTATGCTATCAAAGGGAATAAAGCACGCGAAGGGGTGTGGGATTATAACGGGCATAAGGCATTGTTACCCATTACACAGGAAAAGATTCCCGCAATGCTCGAAGCTGAACGCGAGAATCTGTCACTCGCTGAAGTAAGTATCGATCCCTACGATAGCAGTTACAACGTATTATCTTCGCTTCTTTTCCATGCTTATGAGGCTGGAGTAAAGGTAACGCTTTATCTCTCGCCCGTACATCCAGCACAATACGATATACTGAAGCGTGAGGGTTCTCTTGATCGTTTCGAAGCATGGAAATCCATCCTGCACAAACGAGCGAAAGACCAACATGTGACGCTAAATGATTTTACGGAATTTCGTTTTGGTGATGAAACAGATGTTCTAAAAAACGGTAGCACAGCGCATTGGCAAGATATTACGCACTTCACGCCCAAAGCTGGAGCGATGTTACTTAACGAGTTGCAGGTAAGGTAAGCGGTGATCTAGGCGGGGGTCGAACTCGTCACTACGCTTTGCGTAGTACTTCTATTACTTGCGCGGGTTCTTATGACCCCTATTGCAATAATGTGAGAATAAATGGTGATCCGGGCGGGGGTCGAACCCGCGACAATTCGATTAAAAGTCGAATGCTCTACCAACTGAGCTACCGGATCACATGGGCCAAAGGGCTGAGTTAAGGGCTGCACCTTACGAATAATGATTGCTTTGTCAAGCTGGCGCGAGATTTTTATCTCACTTTTGCCAATTCGCCCGCAACTGAGCGGCATGGGCGCTTAGTCTGCCCTCTTTAATAGCGGCGCGAATGCCCTGCATCAGCTCCTGATAATAATGCAGATTATGCTGCGTCAGCAGCATTGGCCCAAGCATTTCGCCCGATTTAAACAAATGATGCAAATAGGCACGGCTGTATCTCTGGCATACGGGCGAGGTAGAATTTGCATCAAGCGGCCTGTCATCATCGGCGTGGCATGCATTCTTGATATTCAACTCGCCTGCATGCGTATACGCACGCCCAAACCGCGCCGAACGCGTTGGAATCACGCAATCGAACATATCAATCCCGCGCTCTACGGCACCTAAAATATCATCGGGCTTGCCCACTCCCATCAGGTAACGCGGAGCATGGGTTGGCATGTGGGGCATGGTAAAATCCAGCACACGGAACATTTCTTCTTGCCCCTCACCCACGGCAAGCCCACCCACGGCGTAACCATCAAAGCCAATATCCGTCAGCGCATCTATCGAGACTCGCCGCAAATCCTCGTAAACACTGCCCTGCACAATCCCGAACAATCCATATCCAACGCGCTCTACAAATGCACACTTGGATCGCTTTGCCCAGCGCATCGAAAGTTCCATCGATGCTTTAGCAACCTCGTGGCTAGCAGGAAACGGCGTGCATTCATCAAACGCCATGGTGATGGTGCTTCCAAGCAAATGCTGAATTTCCATCGAACGCTCGGGGCTTAGCATATGGGCACTGCCATCAATGTGCGATTGGAACGTCACGCCCTCTTCACTCATCTTGCGTAAGGCCGAAAGCGACATCACCTGAAATCCGCCCGAATCGGTGAGAATCGGGTGCGGCCAGTGCATGAATCTATGCAACCCACCCAGCGCACCAATACGCTCTGCCCCAGGGCGCAGCATCAAATGATAGGTATTACCGAGCACCACATCCGCGCCCGTCTCGCGCACGGCTTCGGGGTGCATGCCCTTCACCGTTGCAGCGGTTCCCACAGGCATAAAGGCAGGGGTACGAATTTCGCCATGGGCAGTGGCAATCACTCCCGTTCTGGCAGCGCCATCGGTGGCGTGCGTAGTGTAGGTGAATGGCGTCATGATGCTCTCTCTAGCAACGAACTATCGCCGTAAGAATAAAAACGGTAGCCCGAATCTATGGCATGTCTATACGCATTCTGCATCTTCTCGCGGCCTGCAAAAGCGCTTACCAGCATGAACAAGGTTGAACGTGGCAAGTGAAAATTGGTCATTAGCCTATCCACGATTTTGAAGCAGTAACCAGGGGTGATAAAAATCCGTGTATCCCCTTTGTAGGGATGCAATATACCTGCATCATCAGCAGCTGTTTCTAGTATGCGCAGGCTGGTGGTTCCCACCGCCACAACACGCCCACCTTTTGCGCGCGCTGCATTTATCTGTGCTGCGGTCTCTGGCGTTACCTCCGCCCATTCTGCATGCATCTGATGGTCATCTGTATCGTCCACTTTCACGGGTTGGAATGTTCCCGCCCCCACATGCAGCGTTACGAACGCGGTGTGTACGCCTTTTTCATGCAAACGTTGCATCAGACTTTCTGTAAAATGTAGCCCTGCCGTGGGTGCGGCAACAGAACCTTCGGGCTTCGCGTATATAGTTTGGTAACAGGTTTTATCTGCTTCGTTATCCGCGCGTTTTATGTAGGGCGGCAGAGGCATATGACCGTGGGTAATAAGCGCATGTGTGAGTGCATTTTTATTCATCTCAAAGCGCACACACACTTCACCCGAATCACGCTTATCTTCTACAATAGCCGCAAAATCATCATGGAAGCGTATGATATCGCCTGATTTTAGTTTTTTGGCAGGTCTGCAAAACGCCGTCCAGAAGCGTGGATCGCTGTCTGATTCGGCTGTTGTATCGTGATGCAGAAGCACCTCGATGCGCGCTTCGCCGCGCAGTCCGAATAGCCGCGCAGGAATCACCTTACTGTTATTAAACACCAGCACATCCCCTGCAGAGAGATAGTTAGGCAAATCCCGCACTACTGCATCTTTCAGTGCTTCTCCCACATGCAAAAGCCGCGCGTTGTCGCGCGGCTCGCATGGGGTTTGCGCTATAGCAGACTCCGGAAGTTCAAAATCAAACAGATCAACTTTCATGCACGAAAGTATCTATTTGCTAACATCAGCAGCAACCTTGAGGCTGATGATTTTATCAGGGTCGCTCACAGAACCGTTGTTGCTCTGGTCACCTTTTTTGATGTTGTCGACAAACTCCATGCCTTCCACCACCTGACCAAACACGGTGTATTGCCCATCGAGGAAACTTGAGGGTTTGAAGCAAATAAAGAACTGCGAATTGGCACTGTTAGGATCGCCGGCGCGTGCCATCGATAAGGTTCCGCGCACATGCTTGGCATCATTAAATTCAGCCATCAGGTTGGGGAGTTTTGAACCGCCCATGCCCGTGCCGGTAGGGTCGCCCGTTTGCGCCATGAATCCTTCAATCACGCGGTGAAATACCACGCCGTCGTAAAACCCTTCGCGTGCGAGTGTTTTGATGCGCTTCACATGCTCTGGCGCCAAGTCAGGGCGAAGCTGAATTACCACGCGGCCGTCTTTGAGTTGCAGATAAAGCGTGTTTTCGAGTGCATCCACATCTGCCTGAGTTTCGGCTTTTGTATCTTGCGCCTGCACATCGGATACATGTGCAGGGGTTACGGTGCTTGCACCAAAAAGGGCAGTGAGTGCGAGTAGTGCGCGGCTAAAAACAGACATTTTCTCTCCTTAACATTATACTTGGCTGAGCAAATAATTTGCTTCACCGAGCTGTTCTACCAGACGCAGTTGCTGTTGCAACCAATCTGCATGTTCTTCTTCACTTTTCAGAATATCTTCCACAAGCTGCTCACTCACATTATCGCCCTCTTCCTGCATCACAGCGAGTGCCGCTACCAAATCCTTGTGCGCAAGCTGCTCCAACTTCAAATCGCATTTAAGTGCTTCAATCGCATTCTCACCGATAAAAATTTTGCCTAAATCCTGCAAATTCGGATGTCCTCCAATATAGAAAATACGCTTGATAAGCTGATCCGCATGTTTCATTTCATCAATCGACTCTTCGTATTCCTTAGCCTCGAGCTTTTTAAGGCCGAGATGCCCGCACATGCGCGAGTGCAGGAAATACTGGTTGATGGCTGTCAGTTCATTACGCAGCAGAATATTCAGCTGCGCTTCGACTTTTTTATTTACGGACATGAAGTGCTCCAAGTGAGTGATTTGGTTTGCATAAAACACTATTACACACCCCGCAATTCAAAAGGGTGCGAGTGCATCGCAATGTCAGAAAAAGTTATGCGAGAGAATTAGAACCCATTTGTTCCATCATGATATCATGCACGTAAGGTACGCATTTACCGCATTTCAGCTGGCAACCAAGGGCTGCATAGAGCTCTTCTGCCGATTCCATTTCAGGCCGGCAGGCTTGCATAAGCTCGCGTTCTTTAAGGCAGTTGCAGTTACATATAATCATGGTAATCAAACTCGCGGATGATAATCATTCGCACTATACAAGCAATGAGAATGATTTGCAAGCGCAACTATGATTTTATGTATTCATCATCCTGAGCGCAGCTCAACTAATCATGCCCAAAATGCTTGCGAAGCGCAGCAGAAACCCTAGGGCTTACGAACGGCAGCACATCCCCGCCCAGCAAAGCAATCTGGCGCACGAAGCGCGAAGATATAAAATGGGTGCTATCTGACGCTGTCAGGAACACGGTTTCCAGTTCAGGGGCGATTTTGTTGTTCACGCTTGCCATCTGGAATTCATACTCAAAATCCGACACAGCGCGCAGGCCGCGAATCAGCAGTTTTGCATTATTGTTGCTGGCGAATGTGGCAAGCAGGCCTTCAAAGGCCTTCACCTCCACCCGCGAAGCATCGGCACCAAGCAGCGAAAGTTCGGCCATCACCAGTTCAGTGCGAGTTTGCAAATCAAACACAGGCTCTTTTCCTGTATCGAGCGCCACACCTATAATCAGCCTATCCACCACCTTCAGCGCACGGCGAATAATATCGCTATGCCCATGGGTGATAGGATCAAACGTCCCAGGATAAATGCCAATGCGCTGCATTAGGCTTCGCTTTCACCCGTTGCGATTTCAGCATCTGCTACTTCTTCCCCTTCAGCCAATTCCTCGCCTTCTACCATATCTGCGCGGATGCGCACGGCGGAGATAACTTTTTCGCCTTTTTCTACGCGGAATACAATCACGCCCTGGCTGGTGCGTCCGCAAATGCGGATGTCTTCCACCTTGGTGCGAATGAGTGTGGCTTTATCCGTCATCAGCATCAACTGATCGCCCGATTCCACAGGGAAACTCGCCACAATTGGGCCGGTTTTTTTGTTTAAACCCATCGCTGTCACACCCGAACCGCCACGGTTTGTCACGCGGTAGGTATAAGCCGAGCTACGCTTACCAAACCCGTTTTGTGTAATGGTGAGAATTATTTCTTCCCCTGCTTCCAGCGCAGCAATTTGCTCTGTGCTCAGGCTTACCGATTCGGTGGTTTCCGCATCATCGGTAGCGTCATCCTCCTCCATACCCTCAGCGCGGCGCTTGGCGGCTGCATATTTCAGATACGCATCGCGCTCTTCGGCAGTGGCGCGCATACCATGCAATACAGATAGGGAAACCACCTCATCACCTTCCGCAAGCTTCATACCACGCACCCCATCCGATGTGCGGGATTTGAATACGCGCACCGCGTTGACAGGGAAGCGCATTGCTTTGCCTTGGCTTGTGGAAAGCATCACATGGTCATCTTCGCCGCAGGATTTCACCGCAACCAATCTATCGCCCTCATCGAGTTTAATGGCGATTTTTCCGTTGCTCATCACGCTCTTGAAATCGCTCAAATCGTTACGGCGCACATTGCCTTTCGATGTGGCGAAAAAGATATGCATAGCATCCCACGAGGCTTCATCTTCGGGCATACGCATGAAGGTTTCAATCACCTCGCCTTTGGCAAGCGGGAAGATATTCACCAGCGCCTTGCCGCGCGCCTGCGCGTTGCCAAGCGGCAGTTTATACACTTTCATTTTATATACTTTGCCGATGTTCGAGAAGAACAATACTGGCGTGTGGGTGTTGGCGATGAAAATCTCATTCGTTGCATCTTCCTCGCGCATGTTCATGCCACTGCGGCCTTTGCCACCGCGGCGTTGCGCGCGGTAAGCGCTTAGCGGCACACGCTTGATGTAACCACCCACCGTCACCGTCACCACCATATCTTCACGCTGAATCAGATCTTCAATATCCGCCTCAAACTCCGACATTTCAATTGTGGTGCGGCGCGGCACTGCGAATTCATTTTTAATCGCCACCAACTCATCACGCATCAGACCGTATAATTTCTCTCGGCTGCTGAGGATGGAGAGAAATTCCGTGATTTCAGTCGCAAGCTCTTTAAGTTCGTTATCGATTTTCTCGCGCTCTAAGCCTGTAAGGCGTTGCAGGCGTAATTCCAGAATCGCCCTCGCCTGCGCTTCAGAGAATTTAATGCGCCCCGCTTCCACCACGTTGCCCGAATCTTCGACAAGCGCCAGAAGTGGCCCAATATCGGCCGCATCCCACGAACGCTTCATTAGCTCCTCACGTGCTACGTTAGGATCAGGTGCTGCGCGTATCACCTTGATAAGCTCATCAATATTGGCCACGGCAATCGCTAAACCAATCAACACGTGGGCGCGGTCGCGCGCTTTGCCGAGCAAGAATGCCGTGCGGCGCGAAATTACTTCTTCGCGGAAAGCAATAAATGCTTCGAGTACTATTTTCAGATTCAACAATTGCGGGCGACCACCATTCAGCGCGAGCATGTTCACGCCGAAGCTGGTTTGCAGAGGAGTGTACATATAAAGCTGGTTCAGCACCACATCGGCTACCGCATCGCGCTTCACTTCCACCACCACCCGCACGCCGGATTTATCCGATTCATCGCGCAGATCGCTAATGCCTTCGATGCGTTTTTCTTTCACCAGCTCAGCAATGCGCTCTATCATGCGCGCCTTGTTCACCTGATAGGGAATCTCGGTAATAATAATCGCCTCGCGGCCTTTTTTATCGATTTCTATTTCCGCCCGTCCGCGCATCACCACACTACCGCGCCCCGTGAGCATAGCCGAGGTCGAGCCCGTGCGACCAAGAATAATTCCGCCCGTGGGGAAATCAGGCGCGGAGCACACGGTCATCAGCTCTTCGATGCTTGCTTCAGGGTTATCAATCAGCATGCAGGTCGCATCAATCACTTCGCCCAAATTATGGGGCGGAATGTTGGTAGCCATCCCCACCGCGATACCACCACCGCCATTGACGAGAAGGTTTGGAAATTTTGCAGGCAACACCACGGGTTCTTTTTCCGCGCCGTCATAGTTATCTTGGAAATTCACCGTATCTTTTTCAATATCCGCAAGCAGCTCGTGCGCCACTTTGGAAAGGCGCGATTCGGTGTAGCGCATGGCGGCTGCATTATCGCCATCCATTGAGCCGAAGTTACCTTGGCCATCCACCAGCATCGCCGACATGCTGAAGGGCTGTGCCATACGCACCAACGCATCGTAAATCGCGCTGTCGCCATGTGGGTGGTATTTACCCATCACATCCCCGACAATACGTGCCGATTTCTTGTACGCTTTATTCCAATCCACCCCCAATTCCATCATGCCGAACAAAATGCGGCGATGCACGGGCTTAAGCCCATCGCGCACATCGGGAATCGCGCGGCTCACGATAACGCTCATCGCGTAATCGAGGTAGCTGCGGCGCATTTCATCTTCAATTGCAATAGGCTGAATGTCAGTTGTGTGTAGCTGTGCCAAGGGATGCCTCGTTTGGAGTGGTTTTCAAAGAGGCACCATAGCTATCAAACACAGGCTAGGCCTGCAATGCTTCATCGTCTTGATTTGAGGAAATACAGAACTTATCCACAGCCAGATTAGCCTATAGCCATACCGCCGCGCTGGCGCTCTTCGCCAACGGCGAGGCCATGCTGAACATTCCCACTCGCAAGCGCTGCGGTTGTAGGGCCCATATCGCGGCAATTACTACCTAAATTCAATGGGCCACAGCCTGCAAGCAACCCCGCTAGCGGGTTTGATTGGCCTTGCGATTGCGCCTGCTGCACAGGACGATCTTGATTTTGGCCCGTCATTCCATCAAGCGCACCAAATACTCCTGCACCACTTACGGCGGCGCCTGCCCCACCCCACATGGCTTGTTGCACCTGAGCAGCCTGCGCTTGTTGTTGTTGAGCAATCTGCTCTCCACTAGTGCCTCGCGTTTGTGCAATTTCATCATAGAGTTCTCGCTGACGCGCCTGCGATAATTGTGTGCTGGCAAGGGTTGTCTGCGCCACTTGCTCGGGGGTCATCCCTTCTCTGATACCCCTCTCAGCAGCGAGTGCATACTCAGATTCATTTTTTGCTAGCTGATCTGGCGATTGGCTGACATCACTGTGAATGGTCGCATTCGCGCCTATTCCGATAGCCAAACTTGCCTCGGCATTTACACTGGCATGGTTTAAGGTGTGATGATGCCCCTGATCGCTCTCAGAACCACCACCCGACGAAGCATTAGAAGTATTTGAGGACGCATCATCTGCACTAACTGGCGGAATGTACGCAGCCGTTTGGGGGGTCTGTTCTCCCAATCCCAGGTTACGTAATCCAAATCCAAATGCCATTGATAGACTTCTCCAATAATCCAGTAATACACGTTAAATGTTACAGAATTATTAAGAAACCATGAATTAAGCTCTGCTTGCGCCCTGAGAACTTTGCATAATTTGTTTTAATTTCAGATACGTAGGCCCATCAACTGTAAATGTTCTTTTATTGTGATCTGATGTAATCACCAAGCCATAGGCTTTTGCTGCATTTTCCATCTTGGGCACCAAAACTCTAAACTGCTCCTGATTCATCGGAGCCGTTGAGTACAAGGGGCTATATTGTTCACGTACCTCTTTACCTCTTTGGGTGTGCTCGTGAATGTGCCTATCTGAATTGTCTGGGCTGAACGCTGGAAGGCTGCGCAACGCTTCAACATCTTCTTTTGTTGGTCCAAAGAATCTATCCAGAAATTTCATATCCATCCCCTGTTATCCAATAGCAGATTAAATCTTACCGCTTCAAACACCAGTGATGATTTTGTGACAATCACTTCTGGCGATTAATCTCAAGTAAGCGCAGGCGTAGGGCATTGAGTTTGATAAACCCTTCTGCATCGCGCTGGTTATAGACGCTATCAGCCTCAAAGGTCACATGCTGCATCGAATATAAGCTGTGTGGCGATTTGCGGCCCACCACGCTTACGCTGCCTTTGTAAAGCTTAAGCTTAACAGTCCCGCTCACATTTTCCTGACTCTTATCAATCAGGGTTTGCAGCATTTCGCGCTCGGGGCTGAACCAGTAGCCGAAATAAACCAGCTCGGCGTAACGTGGCATAATATCGTCTTTCAAATGGGCAGCACCTCTATCCAGCGTAATCGATTCAATACCACGGTGCGCTGCATGCAGAATCGTGCCGCCGGGCGTTTCATATACTCCGCGTGATTTCATGCCAACATAACGGTTTTCTACCAAATCTAGGCGCCCTACTCCGTGTTTGCCGCCCAGTTCGTTCAGTTTGGCAAGTAGCTTGGCGGGGCTAAGAGCTTCGCCATTCACCGCCACCGCATCACCACGCTCAAATTCCACCTCAATGTATTCAGGCGCATCAGGCGCTTTTTCAGGATCTACGGTAAGACGGAACATGCTGGTATCGGGCTGGTGCCATGGGTCTTCCAGCGCTTTGCCTTCATAAGAAATATGCAGCAAATTCGCATCCATGCTATAAGGTGCTTCACCGTGCTTGTCTTTCGGCACAGGAATCTGGTGTTTCATAGCGTATTCAATCATTTGGGTGCGGCTGTTCAACTCCCACTCGCGCCAAGGAGCAATCACCTTAATATCGGGCTTGAGGGCGTAATACCCTAACTCGAAGCGCACTTGGTCATTGCCCTTGCCCGTAGCCCCATGGCACACCGCATCGGCACCGACCTGTTTGGCAATTTCAATCTGACGTTTGGCAATGAGTGGGCGGGCAATCGATGTGCCGAGCAAATAAACCCCCTCATAGAGCGCGTTGGCGCGGAACATGGGGAACACATAATCGCGCACAAATTCTTCGCGCAAATCATCAATAAAAATCTGCTTTACGCCCATCATTTCCGCTTTTGCGCGGGCTGGTTCGAGCTCTTCACCTTGGCCGATATCAGCTGTAAAGGTAATGACTTCGCAACCATAATTATCCTGCAACCAGCGCAGAATAATCGAAGTATCAAGCCCACCTGAATAGGCAAGAACGACTTTTTTGATAGCTGGTTTGCTCATGATACCCTCGCGTGTGTTGTAATACAGCATGGTGCGTAATCAGAAATAGCTGTGAGTGCAATAGCAATTATAACTCGCACACGGCATGTGCTTAGTATAAACGAGATTTCCATTATTCATTTCACCGATAGTTTTCATGAAAATCTTTCGTCTTGTATGCATATTTCTGGTGTCTTGCGTGGCGGGGTTTGCCGTAACTCATTTCGTTCGTACTCCTATTGCCATTAAATCTGCGCCCATTGCATCTGCCGAGGAAATGGCGCGCGCGTTTCGCGCTATCAAACCAGTTGCACGCGAAACACTTGCCGATTTCTTTTCCCATCCCAAAGGTCAGGGAATTCTCTATATTTACCGCAGCGATTGTACATCCTGTGTTTCACAATGGATCGAACTTGCGAGTATCGAACGTAGTCTGCCGCTGCTTGCCATTTCAGCCGATGATTCGCCGCAAGCATTCGCAATTTCTCTGGCGAGCACTCCTAAAATCATGGCTTTTACCCCTTATTACATGCCGCCAAGCCGAATATTGGGGCTACGTACCGAATTACGCGCTAAATCCTGCGGCTTTACTGGTGCTCTTCCTTTTGTGGCGATTACCGATGGTAAGGGCCAATGCCTCACCTCGTGGCAGGGATTAACTGCACGCAGCGCGATCGAAGCCGTGCTACAATACAAGGCTGCGCCCAAAATATCCGCAGTGCAGTAAAAACACGCAAAAGCACTTGCCTTCGCGCATCGGTGTTGCCATAACGCGCTGCAACAAACCTATTTAGAAGCAGCTATCATGGATATCACTAAAATCGCAATCGGCCAGAATGTTCCTAGCGAAGTCAATGTCATCATCGAAGTGCCGATGGGCTCTGAGCCCATAAAATATGAGCTAGACAAAGACTCTGGCGCTATTTTTGTCGATAGATTCTTGCACACTGCCATGACCTATCCGTGCAACTATGGATTCATTCCTCACACTTTATCGCAAGATGGTGATCCCACCGATGTACTGGTCATAGGACGGAGACCTCTCATGCCAAGCTGCGTGGTCGCCGTGCGGCCGATTGGTGTATTGCTGATGGAAGACAATGCAGGGCATGACGAGAAAATCCTCGCTGTTCCTGCTAAACGCTTGCACCCCTTCTGGGATGATGTCGAGGAATATACCGACCTGCCCAAAATCTTGCTTGATCAAATCCGCCATTTCTTTGAGCATTATAAAGACCTTGAAGAAAACAAATGGGTCAAAGTCTCTGGATGGGGTGATAAAGCTAAGGCCGAACAGCTTATCCGCGAGGGTGTTGAGCGCGCGAAAGCGGCTAAAAGATAGGCTTTGCCGCAGCGCAATATTAGAATTGCTTGCAATCTCAAATGATTGCTCTCTTATGCATGTGCCCTGGTTCGGGGTAGCTATGAAATTTAAGGGAGTAGTCCATGACCATCGAAGACATGCCAACCTTGATTTTGGCCTGCGGCGTGATTGCCGTATTATATGGCCTTATCACCATCCGTAGTATCCTTTCCCAAAGCCGTGGTAACGATCGTATGATTGAAATCGCATCAGCCATTCAGGAAGGTGCAAAAGCCTATCTAAATCGCCAGTACACCACCATCGGTGGCGTGGGCGTTGTGATTACCGCATTCCTCGCGTGGCAGCTTTCTACCGAAGTTGCGGTGGGGTTTGTGATTGGTGCCGTGATGTCGGGTGTTGCTGGTTATATCGGCATGTTAGTATCTGTACGCGCTAACGTGCGCACTACCGAAGCGGCGCGTAGCGGCATGCAAAAAGCCCTGTCGATTGCGTTTCAATCAGGCGCAGTTACGGGCTTGCTCGTGGTAGGCCTAGGCCTGCTCGGCACGGCGGGTTACTTCTTCTACCTGCAAAGTGTGGACACTCCGCTTCGCTCTATCATGGAAGCATTGGTTGCGCTCTCCTTTGGCGCATCACTCATTTCTATCTTTGCACGTCTGGGTGGCGGTATCTTCACTAAAGGTGCCGATGTAGGCGCAGACCTCGTAGGTAAGGTCGAAAAAGATATTCCCGAAGATGACCCTCGCAACCCTGCCGTGATTGCCGATAACGTGGGTGATAACGTGGGCGATTGCGCAGGTATGGCAGCCGATTTGTTTGAAACCTATGTAGTTACCATCGTTGCAACCATGCTGCTTGCTGCGATTTACTTCACAGGTCAGGCGCAAGAAATGCTTTTGGTGTACCCGCTCGCTATTGGT
This sequence comes from Rickettsiales bacterium, assembly GCA_027489915.1. Taxonomy (GTDB): domain Bacteria; phylum Pseudomonadota; class Alphaproteobacteria; order Rickettsiales; family UBA3002; genus JAIXZB01. The sequence goes on from JAIXZB010000111.1 coordinate 17,596, forward strand.
GCGGTGTGTATTATTACCTCCATCATCAGCACCTTCTTTGTGCGCTTGGACAAATCACAGAACATCATGCAGGCTTTATATAAGGGCTTTATTGCTTCTGCGATTCTCTCCGCACTCGCCATCTACTGGCTCACAGGCACGTTCCTTGGGCTCGGCACAGAGTTCACCGTTGATACCCTCACTTTCACTGGTATGGATATCTTCTATTGTGCGCTCGTGGGTCTTGGCGTTACTGGTGCGCTGGTGTGGATTACCGAATATTACACCTCCACCGCCTACCGCCCTGTCAAATCGGTAGCGCAAGCCTCAACTACGGGTCACGGCACTAACGTGATTCAAGGTTTGGCCGTATCGATGGAAGCAACAGGCTTGCCTATCATCGCTATCTGCGTGGGTATTGCTGTATCGTTCCAGTTCTGCGGCTTGTTCGGGGTTGCGGTTGCTGCAACCACCATGCTCGCGCTGGCTGGAATCGTTGTGGCGCTCGATGCTTATGGGCCAGTGACCGACAACGCAGGCGGCATTGCCGAAATGGCGGGCCTGCCCGCAGAAGTGCGTGTGGTAACCGATGCACTCGATGCGGTGGGCAACACCACCAAAGCTGTGACCAAAGGCTACGCCATTGGTTCGGCAG
>JAIXZB010000050.1 GCA_027489915.1 Rickettsiales bacterium
ACTGTAAAGAGGAGTAGACGTGCCTTGCATGACCTGCATACTGCGCTCTAATGCACGCAAAACTACATGCTTTGCAATATTCCACCCCTCGGGTGATTTGCTCGAAGTTAATTCCCAAGCGAGGCGCATGAGTGTTGAAATACCCGCATCGTGAGCAAGGGTTTCAAGTGTAGTGCGATATAACATCGGCGCATGATGTGCTGAAAGTGTCATCGCGAACCCTGCAGAGCCTGAAGACAACATACGCAACGCGTCGTAATCACTCATATCAATATTAGGCGCATAGGTGCGTAGCACTGCCGCAAAAGAAGATAAATCGGGAGTGGTGAGTTTTATGGTACGACAGCGCGAGCGAATAGTAGGCAGAATAGAAAGTGGATTATGGCAGATGATAATGACAAATGCACGCTCTGGTGGTTCCTCAACCGATTTAAGAAGAGCATTGGCGGCTTTTTCGTTCAACTGATCGGCGGCGTCGATAACGACGACTCGATAATCACTCTCGGCGGGTGTAAAGGATAAAAATTCGCCCATTGCACGCGCAACTTCGGCTTGAATCTCATCTTTTTGCATGCCTTTTTTTGCATCAAATGCGGGTTCAATAGTGAGCAAATCCGCGTGAGAAGCACTTGCCACACGTTTAAAAATTCCGTGTGATTCGGGCATGAATAAGGCTCCATCCCCTTCACTTAAACCATCCGTAGGTTCAGGGCCAAAAAGAGAAAACGGGTGAGTTTCAGATTCTGCGAGCTGCGCCCCACCTGATAATATGAACCGTGCAAAACGGTATGCCAACGTCGCTTTGCCAATGCCTTTGGGGCCAGTAATAAGCAAGGAATGATGCAAGCTGTTGGCGCGAAACTGTTCGGCTAGCATGGTCTCTACCTCTTGGTAGCCATGCAATGCTGCAACGGTGCGTGGGTGTGGGAGTTCAAGTGTGGCCATGTCGCTATTTACACAGGCTGCGGCACAAGCGACAAGGAAAACCTCTGATTCAATGCGGATATAATCTGGTGGTGAAGTGCTTGAACAGACTGCGAAGCATTACACACAACGACGCGCTGAGGGGCGGCTTTGGCAAGAGAAAGAAATCCTGTACGCAGTGTTTCGTGGAAGATGACATCCATTGATTCAAACCGCGTTTCATCTCCCCTGCGGCTTGCAGCGCGAGCAAGACCAGTTTCCACAGGAATATCTAAAAGCAAGGTAAGATCGGGCGTGATATTGCCGAATAAGGTAGTGTAAATACTATCTAGCCATTCAGTACCTACTTGCTTTGAGATTCCTTGATACACGTAAGTGGAATCATAAAAGCGGTCACACAACACCCATTGCCCATTTGCCAAAGCGGGGCGAATAAAGGTTTGAAGATGGTCGTAACGCGCTGTCATGAATAACAGGGCTTCAGTGCCTGCATCCCATCTATCAACATCGCCTGTAACAACAAGCGATCGAATAGCCTCGCCACCCTTTGATCCTCCCGGCTCGCGCGTAAGAATATGGGGCAAGGCAGATGCATTAAAAGCCTCTGCAAGCAATCTGATTTGCGTGGACTTTCCAGCCCCCTCACCGCCTTCGAATGTAATGAAGCGCGGATGCATAATGATTCGCTATAGCCCTAACCAATGGCCAATAACATCGGGTATCCGGGCGAAGGCACCTTTGCGCTCTACTGCTGCAAGTGTTACGAGAGGATAGGTCTTAGCTTCACCGTTTGGCAAGGTCACAGTGAGTGCCCCTACCTCTGCTCCTGCTGCAACGGGAGCATTGAGTGGCGCGTTATAGCTTGCTTTGAAACTGATGGACTCACGTCCTAGACGTGGTAGCGTCACGATAGCATCCGTTGCAACGCCCACGGCAACTGTATTCTGGGCACCCAACCACACAGGGATGTTAGTTACAGGGGCGTTCGCCGTGATAATTTTTTTATTTTCAAACTGCTTGAAACCGTAAGTGAGCAATTTCGCTCCCTCTTCTGCTCGCGCCTTCTCATCGGGCAAACCGTTGATAACAAGTACCAAGCGGCGCTTAGTTTCTGGCTCCACGGCTGAGAGCACAATTCCATATCCCGCGATTTCGGTATGCCCTGTTTTGAGGCCGTCAACCCCAAGATCAGTGCGGCCTAAGAGAGGGTTGCGATTGGCTTGGCGTATGTTGTTATAAGTATATTCGCGCTCGCTTGAATAGTGGTGGTATTCAGGGAAATCAAGAATAATGCGCTCTCCCAGAATAGCTAGATCGCGTGCGGTAGTGTAGTGATTTTCATCAGGCCAACCGCTTGCATTGACAAAGTTACTGGAAGTCATGCCAATTTTTTTTGCTGTATCGTTCATAATAGTGGCGAACTGCTCTTCACTTCCAGCCAACCCCTCTGCAGCCACTATACATGCATCATTACCCGATTGAATGGTGATGCCACGGATTAAATCTTCAAGAGGGATTTCACCACCAATAGGAACAAACATCTTGGAGCCCTGCATGCGCCACGCACGTTCGCTAACCGTGAATGTATCGGTTAACTTCACGCTACCTTCTTTAAGGCGAGCAAATATTAAATACTGAGTGAGCAGCTTTGTCATCGATGATGGGAACATACGAGAATCTGCATCTTTGCTCGCAAGTACCGTATCGGTATCGATATCGACAAGATACATCTGCTTTGCTGCTGTTTCTATTCCTGCAGTGGTAGCTTCAACAGCAGCCTCTGGAACAGGCTGCTCATCGGCCTCTTGCGCCCATGATGGTACTGAAAAGGCAAGGAATACAGTGGCAAATAACAATCGAAGAAACATAGCTAAAACATCCCTAATACGAAACAAGTTGGGCGTCTGGTGCGCCATTATCACGCACTTTCGATAACACGGATTCTGCCGAGTAGCGATCACTAAATGGCCCAAGCCTCACGCGATAAAGTGTGGGCGCTTCTTCAGGCACACCTTTTATCATGGCGGGAGCAAGAGAACCAAGTTTTTCACTTATTTTCTCGGCATTTGCACGGCTATTGAAGGCGCCAACCTGTATTGCAAGCTTCGGTATTTGCTCGGGCGGCTTCGTGGGTTCTGAGGGTTTAACGGACATTACTTGCTGCTTCGGCGGTGGTGGAGAGTTTATGGGTTTAATTGTTTTTGGTAGAGGAGAAGCTTGCCCTTCAAGTACACTAAAACTTGAATTGGTATAGCTCCCTTGAGCATCTGGCTGGGTTTTCGGAGCTTCGCGTGTGGGCTTCACAGAAGGTGTGTAATCAGCAGATGCAGGATGCGGTAGCCTTGCAGGCAAAGCAGGGTTTGCAGGCTGTAGTGGAGCTAATTCGTTGCTGGCTATAGTGGAAGTTTCAGCAGCTTTGTGGGTTTGATTTGGTTTTGTATCTTCCGCATTTGCACTGGAGATAAAGGAAGGAAACCAACTATCGCTATCTTTTGAAGCGTTAACATCTCTGTTTGGCGCAGCATCATTCGAAGCTAATTGCGTTGCATCTGAGGGGGTATTTTCTCTTTCCCAAGCTAGCCGCGATTCTGATTTTTGACCACCTAATTGCGCGATATATGCCTCTGTTTCACGCGGAAGGTATTCTACTTTTACATGCGCAACACCAGTACGAATCATATCGATTTCCTGCGCGGCCTTTTTAGATAAATCAATAATTCTATCGCCCGAAAATGGGCCGCGATCATTCACACGCACAATAATGGATCTGCCATTGGCAGTGTTTGTTACCCGAACCATAGAGGGAAGCGGCAGAGTTTTGTGTGCAGCTGTCATGGCATATTGGTCAAAACGCTCGCCATTAGCTGTTTGCTTGGCGTGGAATCCTGGGCCATACCAGGAAGCCTCGCCTTCCTCGGAATAATTGGGTTGATATCTAGGTACATACGTTTCGCCCTTGATAGTATAGGCAGATCCCATTTTTACCAAGGGATGCACTGGCTTTCCATTCACAAACCCCGGGCCTTCACGAGGTGCAGATTCAGGGGTTCCGCAAGCAGAAAGCAATAAAAGTGCAGCAGTGACGGCAATAAATGAACGTAGCATGAAGAAATCCTGAATTAAGGCAGTTGGTCGGCAAACAAGCCGACTGCCGTTGCGAAATAACGTGAATAGTTCCACGTGAGAAGAACATTGTAATTGGGATATATCAAAAACACACCGTCATTTGGGGAGGTGCGCCCTGCAAATATAAGTGCTGCTTTGATGTCGCTGTTTGGAAGAGGTTTGCCGCTAAAAGTAGTTATACCAAGCTTTTTCCATTCTGAAAGCGGGCGAAATGCTTTGATATTTTCAAGCGAATTATCGAATCCTGCTGGAAGCTTCACTTGGCGCCCCCATTTTTCATCTTCCTCCCAGCCTGATTTACTAAGGTAATTGGCAATCGAAGCAAACACATCAGCGTGTGAATTCCAGATGTCTTTTTTGCCATCGCCGTCGCCATCCACAGCATATTTTGCGTAGGTTGACGGCATAAACTGGCTTTGCCCCATAGCGCCCGCCCATGAACCTACAAGCGATTCTGGAGGCATCCCGGTATCTTGGATAATTCGCAGGGCTTGAATCAACTCGGCGCGGAATAACTCAGCGCGCCGCCCTTCATAGGCAAGGGTCATAAGGGATCTCACGATAGAAAATCCGCCCATATAAGACCCAAAACTGGACTCTTTTCCCCATAGAGCCACGATGTAAGGCGCTGGTACCCCATATTTTTTTGCTGCTGTTTCAAGTGCGATACGATGTTGCTGGTATAGTTCCTTAGCGCGGTTGATGCGGCTAGGCGGCAAGGTGCTATTTTTGTAGGCCGTAAAGCTCATAGTGGAATCAGGCTGCTTTCTATCAAGCGTTACGACTCTATCATCAAGCTCAAGACCATTTAACGACTTATCTAACGTAGCTTGCGATATGCCATGTGCCATGGCTTCGGTGCGAAAATTGGACAGCCATAAGCCAAATGGCATTTCATTATAGGCAAATGCAGGGGAGCTAACAGACACAAACGCTATTACTGCTAAAGAAATATACCTTAAAAAACGCACCTGAGATTCCTTATAAAGAAGGTCTTGGTTATCCCCTTCGCGCGAAAGCCATGCAAGCATGAATAGAGCACAATGCTTTATGGTGGTATTTCATTGCGTTACTGCTAAACTCACTGTGGATAACACAGGCGTAATCATGAAGATTGTTGTATCTGAGCACCTACGCGAAACACTGCCAGAACATGTGGCACACTATCGTGGTGCCGTGATTGTGGCGGATCCCCACACATTTGATGCGTGGGGGGAAATGCATATCAGAAGCCTTTGCGAAGCTATGCGCGCAACGCTGCATCTTTTGCCAATTAATCCAGAAGCAAGCTTGGTGCTATCTGAAAGCGTACTAGAAACTATCAGTGAGGCCCCTTTTGCGCTGGCGATAGGTAGTGGAACCATCAATGATATAGTCAAATACGCAGCACACTCCGCATCTATCCCATACGGCATAGTAGCTACTGCACCATCCATGAATGGCTACAGCTCTGCAAATGCAAGCCTTGTGGATGGAGGGCATAAGCAATCCTGCCCAGCTACTGCTCCTGCTGAAATTTATGTGGATTTAGAGGTAATGGCTACGGCCCCTGCCCGCATGATTGCTGCTGGCATAGGCGATGTGTTATGCAGAAGCACGGTGGAAGCGGATTGGCGCTTAGCACAAGTAAAAGGCAAAGCGGACTATAATTCAGCTATTATGGAACCTCTACGTGCGGCAGAAGACGTATTGTTAGAGTCTATTGCTTACATCAAAGAGCGCGATACAGGTGCGATACGCATGCTGTGGAATGCCTTGCTCGCAGGTGGCGATGCAATGCGATTGCATGGAAGCTCGATGCCTGCAAGCCAAGGCGAGCACATGATTGCACATGCAATGGAAGCACAACATGGCCCATCGGGATTTTTTCATGGAGAAGAAATTGCGGTAACAACACTGATAATGTCGAAGCTGCAACATAGATTGCTTGCGCATCCAACACTCGCTGCAGAGGCAGATTGGATTCAGGCGTACAGCCTTAGCACAGATACATTGCACAGCGTACTACAGATTGCAGGCTGCCCGCTTACCCCCGAAGATATTGGCTGGGAAAAAGAGCTATGCGCAACTACCGCGCAAAATGCGTGGAAAACCCGAAATCGCTATGGATTTTTGGCACTTGCTAATGAATTGCACGAGCCCGTGATTTAGCCTCTACCGCGATAAGACGCAACGCCTTGATCTGGCAACCAAACACCCTTTGGTGGCTCGCCCGATTGAAAGAAAATATCAATCGGAATCCCACCCCGAGGATACCAATAGCCGCCAATGCGCAGCCATGTGGGGTCTACAGCTTCCATAATCCGCTTAGCAATGGCAATGGTGCAGGCCTCATGAAAATCGCCATGATTGCGGAATGCATGCAAAAAAAGCTTGAGCGACTTGCTCTCCACAATCCATTTTCGCGGCACGTAATCGATAACCAAATGCGCGAAATCGGGCTGCCCTGTCTTAGGGCATAGCGAAGTGAACTCCGGACAGGCAAAACGAATCAGATAATCGACATTCGGATGAGGATTTTCAACACGCTCCAGTTCGGCTTTATCTGGAGATTCTGGCAGCGTTGTAGTCCCGCCAAGCTGTGTAAGGTCTTGATACATCTTTACTCCTTGTAAGGGATAGGGTCGCTTAACCCGTTTATGGCAAACCCACGCAGGCGGAGCAAGCAACTATCGCAATGGCCGCAAGAAATGCCCTCTGATGATGGGTCGTAACAACTACGCGTAAGGCTGTAATCAACCCCAAGCGCGAGACCTTGTAAAATAATCTCTGCCTTGCTCATGGCAATAATAGGCGTGTGAATGCGGATGCGTTCTTTATTCTCAACGCCGTAAGCGGTGGCAAGATTGGCCATGGTTTCGTATGCAGCAATGAAATCTGGCCTGCAATCGGGATAGCCACTGTAATCAAGCGCGTTCACGCCAATGAATATGTCATATGCCCCAAGCACTTCCGCCCATGCGAGTGCAAAAGATAAAAATATGGTGTTACGTGCAGGGACATAGGTGATAGGAATCCCCTCGCCCATCGTTTCAACGGTATCTGATTTGGGAACATCCATTATGTCGGTCAGCGCAGAGCCGCCAAATAAGCGCAAATCAATATCGGCGAATTTATGCTGCTTTACATTATTTGCAGCTACAACATTGCGCGCAGCATCAAGCTCAATCGCATGGCGTTGGCCATAGCGAAAACTGAGCGCATAGCAATCAAATCCTTGAGAGGAAGCCATGGCAAGCACTGTGGCTGAATCGAGACCACCGCTTACTAATATGATTGCTTTGCGATTACTCATGCTATCCCAAGTATTTTATGCGTTTGCAGCGATAGCCTATAGCCATATTGCATGCAGAGTGACACTGCGTATTCACGATTTTTATGGTTTTGCGTTTCATCCTGCTCATCCATAGGCTGTAGATATACAGGAACATTTTCTGCAGATTGGCCTAAATCAGGAATAGTTTTGTAGGTTTTATCGCGGCTCGAAACAATGAATTTGAGTGCGCCTGCACGAGCTAATACATCAGGCCGCAAAGAATGATAGCGGCCATTGCTGGCTTTGGGCGAGCAGACAATATCAACATCTGCGGGAATATCACGCCAGAGTGTTCCGTTGGTTTCAATTTGCACGATTTTATTCATGGCAAGTATGTCTTCGCACAATGGACCGATGGCTTGGCGCATTGGCTCTCCGCCTGTGATAACCACCAAGGGGCAAGAAGTGTGTTTTTCAATTTCAGCGCATATATCGTTACGTGACATGGGCGCGAATGCTTCAAACTCCGTGTCACAGAAATGACAGGCAAGATTGCAGCCTCCAAGGCGAATAAACACAGACGGCATACCCACATACGGCCCCTCGCCTTGCAATGTGGGGAATATTTCGACCACATCGAGCATCGTTCCATCCCCTAGCACGGGTGGGCGAATTGGGTTGCTACCGCGCATTCCCTTTGACCTTTTGATAGTATCCATGATTGATAGTGGCCTTGAGGTACAACGCACATGACAGACAAACAAGCAAAAAACCACTCATCCTCTATGCACCCTGACACCTCTTTGGTGCATGGCGGCGTGATGCGCAGCCAGTTTGGTGAAGTGAGCGAAGCTATATTCATGAATTCGGGCTTTTGTTATGATAGCGCCGAAGTGGCTGAATCACGCTTCAACGGCGTTGCGCCCGGATTTGTCTATAGCCGCTACCTGAACCCCACCCTTGCCATGTTAGAAGAGCGCCTGTGCCTTCTGGAAGGTGCTGAAAAATGCTGTGTGGTGGCAAGCGGTATGGCAGCTGTGTTTGCCAGCATGATGAGTTTTCTAAAAACGGGCGATCATGTGGTGGCTGGACGTGTGCTGTTTGGCTCGTGTTTTTATATTATTACCCAGATATTTCCTCGCTTTGGTATTACGTATGAGCTGGTTGATGCACGAGCTATAACTGCATGGGAAAAAGCCCTAAGCAAACCGACTGCGGCTGTGTTTATTGAAAGCCCTGCCAACCCTAATTTGGAGCTAACAGATATCAAATCCGTTGCAGCGCTTGCCAAAAAAGCAGGGGCGCGGGTGATAGTGGATAATATCTTTGCAACCCCACATCACCAGAAACCTCTCGATTTAGGGGCGGATGTGGTGGTGTATTCAACCACCAAACACATGGATGGTCAGGGCCGCACATTGGGTGGAGCTATTTTGGGAAGCAAAGATTTTATCGAAAATGTGGTAACACCGTTTCACCGCCACACTGGCCCCGCACTGAGCCCATTCAATGCATGGGTAATACTCAAGGGGCTCGAAACATTCAGCTTGCGCATGGAGCGCCACAGCGGCAATGCCGAGAAGCTGGCCAGATTATTGGACACGCACCCTAAAATCAGCCGCACGATCTACCCTGGGCTTGACTCGCACCCTCAACATGCACTTGCAAAAACGCAAATGCATAATGGCTTCGGCAATCTGATTGCGTTTGAGGTAAGAGGAGGCAAAGAAGCGGCTTTTACGTTACTCAATGCGCTTGAGATAATACTTATTTCTAATAATTTGGGTGATGCCAAAAGCTTGATGACCCATCCCGCCACCACTACCCATAGCAACATGAAGCCAGAGGAACGCGCAAGCATCGGCATTAGCGATGCAATGCTGCGGCTTTCGGTTGGTATTGAGCATAGCGATGATTTGCTGCGCGACTTATCGCAAGCATTGGATGCAGTGAAATGAAGCCTGTTATTCTGCTATGCGCATTGTTAATGCCATTGACTGCTTTTGCCAAAATGGCATTTCCCGTGCAGTATTTTTGCCTTAGCTCAAAAACTACGCACGTAAGTATGCGCCTGCAAATCGCCGATACACAAGAGCGCATGAGGCATGGGCTTATGTTTCGTAAAACCCTAAAGCCTTATGATGGAATGGCATTTTTCTTTGGTAAAAACCATCGCCCTAAAATGTGGATGAAAAACACCTTTATTCCGCTCGATATGCTGTTTATTGATAAAAAGGGCAAAGTGGTGCAGATTGCACGTGATACGACTCCGCAATCGGAAGCGATTATCACCACCGATACAGACGTAACAACCGTCATTGAATTAGAGGCAGGCCGTGCAGCACGTGAACATATTACAAAAGATACAATGCTTTTGCCTGGCAGGTGCCCTAATCCTGCCGCTAAGCATTAGTCAGCCCAGTTTTGCGCAAGTTATTTTTCAGCGTGAAAAGCTGGTTATCAGTGCGCCACCTGTAACTAAAATTATCAAAACTCCGAGCAAACCATCGAAGAATAAAGCAGAGGAACCTGCTGCGCTGCGTTTAGATCAGACCTTCATGGTTGAAATCCGATCAGAAGAGGCACTGAATCTGGAATATATCCATACGCTCAATGATTTAACCGATGATACTGGCGTGATGATAGCGTTCAACGCACCAAGCATTGTGAGTGTACCTACAATGAACGTATATCAGGCCGTGGACATACTTTTTATTGATGAGGACGGGATTATTCTGCAAATCCTGCCTAATATAGTCCCTGCTCAGATAAACCGAGACATTACGGCGAGTGAACCTGTGAGTGCATTTTTGTACTTGAAAGCAGGTGAGGTGAAAAAACGAGATATCCGACCAAAGGATGTGGTGACGCACGGATTATTTAATGCGAAACCCGTAATTCTTAAGTAGTCAACGCGCCTCGATAATGAGATGTGCTGAAGCCATGGGATATTCATCGGTAAGCGTAAGATGTAGGTGTGGTTGCATGCCTTCGGGAATGAGTCGTTGCATGGCCTTGAGGGCACCGTTGGTAAGCATTAAGGTGGGCTGGCCGGTTGGAAGATTCACCACCTCTATATCGCGCATGAACACACCAAAATTAAAACCCGTTCCCACAGCTTTAGAGAACGCCTCTTTAGCAGCAAATCTTTTGGCATAAGTGGAGGCAGTGCCGTTACGAGCACCACCTTTTCGGCTATGCGCCTTGGCTTGCTCGCGTGCCGTGAATACACGCTGCTCAAATTTAGCCCCAAACCTTGCAAGCGATTGCTCGATACGTCGTATATCCACGTGATCGCTACCGGTGCCTACTATCATGCCGCATCCATGAGTTTACGCATATGATGTATCGCTTCAGGTATGCCGATAAACATAGCTTCGCCCATTAGAAAATGGCCAATATTTAGCTCAACTATATCTTTTACAGCGGCGATGGGGGTTACGTTTTCATAACGCAGCCCATGGCCAGCATGGCATTCTAGCCCTGCTGCGGTGGTAAGTGCAGCAATGTGTCTAATCGCAGCAAGCTCAGTAGCTTGAACTTCATCTTCGCTTTCACAATAGGTTCCCGTATGAAGCTCCACAGCGTTTGCGCCGATAGCGTGAGAGGCCTCTAATTGGGCTTCCACAGGATCTATAAAGAGGGATACGCGAATACCTACTGCAAGAAATGGTTTGATATATTCAGCAAGAAAAGCACGCTGTGATACGATATCAAGCCCACCTTCGGTGGTGCGTTCTTCGCGCTTTTCAGGCACCAGACACACAGCATTCGGCATGGTGGCAAGGGCAATACGCTGCATTTCTTTGGTTGCTGCCATTTCAAAATTCAGTGGCACGGAAAGTTGCGCTTTTAGTGCGGCAATATCTGCATCACGAATATGGCGCCTGTCTTCGCGAAGATGAGCTGTGATGCCGTCAGCTCCTGCTTGTTCAGCTAGCAATGCAGCCCTTACAGGATCGGGGTGAAGCCCACCACGTGCATTGCGTAGCGTGGCCACATGGTCAATATTTACTCCTAAACGCAGGTGTCGCATCGCTTAGAGCCTCTCAACAGCTTGAACGACATCTTTAGCGCGCAGCGAGGCAATGATATTGCTCAAGTGGCGCACATTCTTGACCTCAATATCAACCAGAATTTCGAAAAAATCGGGCGAGCGATTGGTGATTTTAAGGTTGTTAATATTGCCCATATCTTTTGCAATCACGTTTGCAACTGAAGCAAGTGCGGCGGTTTCATGACTTATCACCGCTTTAAGCCGACCAATATAATGCTCATCTGCATTGGAATTATCCCACGCAACATCTATCCAACGCTCAGGCGTATCGGCGAAATTCTCCAGCGTCTCGCAATCCATGGTGTGAATGGTGATGCCCTTGCCCGTGGTAACGATTCCAACGATTTTATCACCTGGAATAGCATGGCAACAACCTGCAAAATGAATGGCCATGCCCGGTATAAGGCCTTTGATAGGCATGGCGTATTTACTTGGTTTACTCGCCTTTTTCTTAAGTTTGGCAAGATTGAAGGGATTCTGCACACCTGCAGATTCGGATTTGCGGGTGTGGAAAACCGCATCAAACACCTGATTGCGGTTGATAATCCCCTCACCCACATCCGCATATAAATCTTCGGCATGTTTGATTTTGAAAACAGCAAGTGCAGGATCGAGTATTTTATCGGTTAATGTGTGTCCTTCCTGCGAGAAGGTACGTTGCAGAATAGCTTTGCCAAGCGTTACGTATTCACTACGCTGTTGAGTGCGTATGAAGCGCCGAATTTCCGATTTTGCTTTGCCTGTAACCACAAATCTTTCCCATGTGGGAGAAGGCGTTTGCGCTTTGGCAGTAATAATTTCCACCTGATCGCCGTTTTTGAGGGCGTGTTTAAGCGGCACAATACGGCCATTAACCTTGGCCCCAACGCAAGTGAAACCAACGCCCGAATGCACCGCAAAGGCAAAATCGACAGGTGTTGAACCGCGAGGCAGTGCGATAATATCGCCCTTAGGGGTAAAGCAGAATACCTGATCGTGATACATCTCGAGTTTGGTGTTTTCCAAAAACTCTTCCGCACCTTCTGACTGCTCTAAAATTTCAAGTAATTCACGCACCCAACGATATTGTTTACCCTCGGTTGAAAATTGCTGCCCTGCCTTGTAGCCCCAATGCGCGGCGATACCATATTCAGCAATATCGTTCATTTCATAGGTGCGAATTTGCACCTCCAATCGCTGCTGGCTTGGGCCGATAACGGCGGTATGGATGGACTGATAGCCATTAAGCTTGGGGGTGGAAACATAATCCTTAAAATGGCCGGGAATAGTGTGGTAACGCTCATGAATAAGCCCCAACACCTGATAACACTCGCCAATCGTGGGAACCA
>JAIXZB010000174.1 GCA_027489915.1 Rickettsiales bacterium
CCTTAGGATGCATAAGCAAATGATGCTGACGTAAAATCCACTCAGCAGTCACCTTCGTCTGACGCGATGCTTTTGCAGGAAATACAGCCTCAATAGTAGAGCGTGTTTCCACCGTATTCCCGTTGCTGTAAAGTGCGATCAACGCATCCAGCTGTTCACCAGAATATGTGCTATACCCATGCTGCAGAAAATACCTGCACACACGCTGCTGCCGCGATGTTATTTCGGGTGCATAGGCAAGCTCCATCAGTAATCGCATGGCCGCATGGCGCGCATAATACCCCTTTACCTCCGCATCATTTAGCAACGCATCCATACGGATTTCGTAGGTTTGGATGGCCGTATCAAACGACACCTCGGAATGAGATATAACTTCCGCCGCCGCTTCTAACCACATCGCACCGAGCGCTCGGCCAATTTGACGCTCAAGCCCCCCATTTTTCTTAGTCCCACCCACCAACACCTTGCGCGCCACTGCCAAATCTTCACGCCACTGGTCAGCACCAAATGCCACTGCGCTTAATTTCTCCTGCGCTATCTGCTTTGCTTTCCAGATATCATCCTGTTTCGCTTTGCCATGCATGGAAGAAGCCTGCTCATGCAGTAACATGCCGAGGCTTGCCAAATCATCCCGCAACTCATGCGATAAATTATACGCCGATGGATCATCCTTATGCTCCGAGCCACCCAGCAATTTCAAATACCCCGTAAGTTGGTCAGAAAGCGTTTTAATCGAAGCATGCTGCTGTGCGCACGTATTTGCAAGCTCCAGTAAATCTTTACGCCGAGGGTCTATAAACCGTGGATCAGGCAATGCGCTTTGCAACCTGCGCACGGTAAGGTCCATATCCGTAATAGCAACAGCTGCGCGCACATGCTGCACATCCTGCGCAAGACTATCGCGCGCAAGAAACGCCAAATCATCAAAATGAAAATGCACCCGCCCATCAGCCTCAAGCGTTGCCTTTTTCACCGGCGCGCGCTCCGATCCTGTCTGCTTGCACAGCCCATACAAAAAACGCGATGCCTCCTCACAGTTTTTCTGCACCAACGCTCTATCCGATGCCAGCACACTCCACCCATCATCATAGGCATTTGCATCAATGGTAGTGTTATATAGTGCAAGCCGCCTGAGCAGTGAAGAAGACGTCACGGCTAACTGCCCCCCATCCATCACGTCATAGCGCACAGCATGCGGGCCAATCACATCGCTCTGCGACACCACAAGCTTGCCTGCCTTATGTACCAACTGTATCCCGCGCGCATGTTTTGCCACCTTGTGATGTGCCGGCTGGTCGCCCTCTTTTGCAGCATCCAGCACCCAGCCATCGCGCTTCTCATTCATCTCGAATGCCTGCGCAGCGCCAGAAAGAAGCGCCTGCTCCACCGCAATAAGAAAGCGCTCTGGCGCGCGGTATCTGCCATCACTCTGTGGGGTCACATCCTCATCCGCAATCGGCTTGGCTTTAGAAAGCATATCACGCTCATGTTTCCGCTGCGCCTGCGCACGCGATAATGCAAGCGAGTAATGGAACGCATTTTTCATCAGCTGATGCACATCCACTTTAATGCGATCGCCATACGCCTTGAACGGAATACCCACATGGTAAAGCAGCCCCAGCGCCTCCACCGAAATACCGCCCTTCTGATTCAGGGTTGCCATGTCCCCTTCAATCGTCACACCAAACGTGCTGGGAATACGCTCTAAACGGTAAAGCAGCCAACATGCATCACGTATCAGGTTCGAAGGCTTTTCACCCACTTCCTGCGCATCGCCCAGATTGGCAAAATCATTAAATGCTGCAACATCTCCCACCAGTTGCACCGCGCCATCCTCCTGCGCACGGCACAGTATGGTGCCTGATTGCGTTATAATTTGCCCCGCCGCAAGCAGCGTTTGCACATCACTATCCAGCCTGTGCGCCACACATTGAAACGCCGCATGGCTTAACAATAAAGTCAGCCGCTTGCCCTCTGCATCCGTCTGGCTGGCAAGGAAACTCTTACTGGCATCATCTTCATGCCTATTATTGTGCGAATCAACTGCAACCTCATCATCGTCCTCTTCGCGGTCGAACGCATCCTCACGCTGACCAAAAAATGCCACCTGCGGCAAAATCCCAAGCTTAATTTGTGGCGCAAGCTGCTGCTCCACATAACGCTCTGCCTCAGCGTAAGGCATGCCCTTGGGAATACGCGACACACAATGCCCAAACGCCCGCAAATGTCCTTTTGCCGTAATTTCTACCGTTCCATCCTCCCTATCTTTGAACAGCACCGTTCCAATGCCACGGTTCATACGACGCACATAATTTATAAGGCGCAAATAGGTTTCCGCATCATCTGAATGGGCTTCTAAAAAGCCAATATTCGCTCTGAGTGAACTGTAATTAATATCCTCAACAACAATATGCTTGCCATGCGCATCACGCTTCTGCAGCACCACATCCATACGCGTGCCAGTCGAATCATACGGGCGAATAGTGAAAAAAACTGGGTGCTGTTCAAGCTGTGAGAAAAAAATCGTTTTCTTCAAAAAATTAAGTGACAATGGCTGCTTACGTTCTGCATTAATGATACCAGACTGATAGTCGCAATCATAATCCCGAATATGTTCCGGTAATCTGGAATTGCGCTTAGGGGCCTCCACAAAATCTTCAATAAACATGCGCAGCCTTGAAGCCTCAGAAGCCTCCTCTGCATAAGGTGCAGAAAGCGTAAACGCCAGATCACCCTCCACTCCGTCTGTCTTTTTGCCATGCGTACGCTTAGGCATAAGACTCAGATACGCACCACCATCTGCTGTGTGAAATGCCTTTTCAAACAAACCATGCATCGTGGGGATTCTTGGCTCTTTCGCAAGCGCAAGCGCCACCTGCGATGCCAGCACCACATCCTCCACCCCCGAGTGGTCACCACGCTTCACATGCGCAGGATTCACCAGTTTCCTCACCGCATCATCCAGCGTATTGCTCGGCCCAAACCCGCATTGCTGCAAATACCCATAATACAAACACTGATACAGTGAACTATTTGAATAGTACTCAGGCACCTGAATAAACGGCTTCAGCGCCTCTACCATCTGTGCCCGTTGCAGCGGCTCAAGCGAGGCATAATCCCTATGCGCAAACTCCTTAAACAACGCCCGCGCAGAAGTATCTATGCGCGCATCCTCCTGAAACGCTTCCTGCGCATGGCTGTTTTGTATTGCCAATGCATGCGCTCTAGCATCCCCAATCAGCGTCGCCAGAAATGGTTTATCAAACGGCGCATTGTAATACACATCGTTTTTCCCATCTCTGGCAAACGCCAGAAAATCATCCATCACTGCATAAAAGGGCCGCGCCACAACGCGCTTGCCATCCACCTTCAGCCCCGTAATCGGCCCATCCTTGCGTGCACGAATAATCTCCGTTCCCGTCACCGCAAGTGCCGCAGGTTCAATATCATATTCATATAACCGCCTATCATACAAAGGTGCTGCTGCGCCTTCTGCCTTCGCCCTCTCCACCGCCTTCACGTAGTCCTGATACGCAGGCTTAAGAGGTAAAATAAAACTATGAAATAACTTCAGCCTATCTTCATCTCCCTCGCGCACAGCGCGTAGTGAGGCAATTTCGGTTAAGCCGTTACGGTCACGGTTAAGCCCCGTAGTTTCCGTATCCGAAAC
Organism: Rickettsiales bacterium; assembly: GCA_027489915.1. Taxonomy (GTDB): domain Bacteria; phylum Pseudomonadota; class Alphaproteobacteria; order Rickettsiales; family UBA3002; genus JAIXZB01. Next base: position 3,671 of record JAIXZB010000174.1, read on the forward strand.
CGAGATATCCAATGCTGCAAGCCGTGCAATGTCATCACGCGAAAGCCGTAAGCTGCCGTCCTCCTTACGGGTCACATCGCGTATGAAATTCACACTCACTCGCAATGCGCCGCAGTATCTGTAGAGCGTTTCAGCTCAGCCACCGAATGCAACATGCGCATCGTCTGCGGCACAAATAATGTCGAATGCGAAAAGACAATGCCGCTAGGCAACGTATCGCGGTGGGCTTTATCGTGAAGCAATCGGTTAGAAGAAGAATCAGGTGCGTAAATATACATGCCAAGCGTCCTCTCGTTTTGCGTGAAACGGTCGGGCGGCGTCACAAAGCCTTCGGTAAAAAATACATTTGCTTCGAGCGCGCTCTTTTTTTGCAAGCCTAACCAAAAAAACGCAAAGCACGATTGCTAATTTCTCATCCCTCACCATGCACCCAAAGCATAGATAGCAATCACAACGCGAACATCTCTAAACAAAACAACCAGATGCGAGGACAGCAGGCCGAGCCAGTCCTGAACGTCCTCATTGCGCAGCGCAGAAGCGCGAGCAGGAGGTCAACGCAATAACCAGCGCGAAGCACTGGCAGGGGCGACAGGAATCGAACCTGCAACCTTCGGTTTTGGAGACCGACGCTCTACCAATTGAGCTACACCCCTAGCGTGACTGCGGGGGTTATAGCCAGCCATCGGCATATTGTCCAGCCCCACGCGGTATCCGCATAAATTAACTTGAACCCCTCGCGCAAAACCACTACCGAGAATCTATTATTTTCAGGATAGTATATGGCAAAAGCACTCAATAAATCACGCATTCGCGACACGCGGCTTGCCCTCATTCTCTGCTTCAGCGTTGTGCTCCTCACCAAGCAAATCATCCATGATAACACCCCACTACACGAGATATTCGAGCTGATTGGAAGTATTTTAGTCTCCATCTGCGTGGTAGGCCGCGTCTACTCCACCGCATTTTTAGGTGGCCATAAAAACGCCAACCTCATCACCTACGGGCCATTTTCCATCACCCGCAACCCCCTCTATTTCTTCTCTTTCATCGGCGCTTGCGGCATCGCCCTCATGTCCAACCACATCGTACTGCTCGTACTTATTCCCACTCTGTTCTGCCTCGTATTCTTCGCCGTCATCAAGCGCGAAGAAACCTTCCTCATCGAAGAATTCGGCGATGCATATAAAGCCTATCTTCAAACCACCCCGCGCTTCTTCCCCAAGCTATCGCTCTATAACGCACCCGAATCCGTGCCCATGGTGCCGCGCTTCCTACTCAAATCCTTAAAAGATGCTGCGCTGTGGTTCCTTGCACTGCCCTTCTTCGAATTTGTCGAATGGCTGCACGAAGCGCATATTATCAAACCATTCTTCACACTCTATTAAACGCAAAAACGGGCAGGCTTGCGCCCACCCGTTCATGAAAAAGCCTAGATTAATACGCTTTTTTCATCTCATTCACGGTTTTACCGTTCACCGTTTTTTCTGATTCAACACTAAGTTTGCCGTCCTGAAGCTTCTCAGTGGTTTCGGTTTTCACCGTGTCTTTATTATACAGTCCGTTAGGGTCCACCACTTTTTCAGTCGTGGTCACTTTCTTTCTGTTGCCATCTGAATCCACCGTCAAATCCACCTTCGAGGAAGAAGACACATTGCCCTTCGCATTCTCGGTTTCAGATTTCGCCGCTTTGGTGTAACCACCATTGGCCTTCGTCTCCATGCTCGCCTCTGTTGCGGTTTTAGCATCAGCAGCAAACAC
>JAIXZB010000041.1 GCA_027489915.1 Rickettsiales bacterium
AACGTGCTTTCAGGTTTAATTAAGCGTATTGTGCCTGATATGGTGACCAGCACTGTGGGTGCGCCAGCGGATTTGGATGGGTTTGCAAAAGTGGCGGCTTAGCGTTCTGCGCAGAGGCTGCTTAAATGGTTGGCGAGTAGTGCCTTGTTGCCTTCTAGCGTGTGCTGCGGGGCTTGTGGCTCCATACGGCCTGTGACGGTTGGGGTGTAGGTGATGCCGGATTCGCGGATGTCGGCATTGCCTGTGATGCTGCGCAGGTGAGAGAACCATGCGCTTACGATGTTGCGTTGCTCGAGCTCGGATTTGCCGTGCATGGCTTCATCGATGCTGGCGCGGGTTATATCGGTATCGGCGTCGCAGGTGAGGGTGGGGAGATTCGTGGTCATGTGCATTACTTTCAAAAAATTCGTGGTCAAATTAATGCACCTCGCTTAAAGCGTGTGTGACGATTGTATGAATATAGAGTGTGGCCTGTGGCCATTGTTGTGCGCTGGATTCCAGATCAGCGTTCAGCTTTACTTCACTTGTCTGGAATGACGGAGATGTGGGATGATGCTTACAGGAAAAAAGGCGCTGGTGACGGGTGCATCGGGCGGGATTGGTGGGGCGATTGCCAAGGCACTGGTGGATGCAGGCGCGGTGGTTGCGATTTCGGGTACGCGGGTGGAAGCGCTTGAGGCGCTGAATGCGCAGCTTGGCGGTGTGGCAAAAATTCTGCCGTGCAATTTGAAAGATAACGCGGCGGTGGATGCGCTGGTAGGGCAGGCGAGCGAAGCGCTCGGTGGGCTTGATATTTTGGTGTGTAATGCGGGGGTGACGAAAGACGGGCTTGCGATGCGCATGAGCGATGAACAGTGGCAGGAGGTGATTGATATTAACTTGTCCTCGACCTTCCGCCTTAACCGTGCGGCGATTAAGGGGATGATGAAGCAGCGTTCGGGACGGATTATCAACATTGCATCGGTTGTTGCGGTGATGGGCAACCCCGGACAGGCGAATTATTGTGCGAGCAAAGCGGGGATGATTGGTATGAGCAAATCGTTAGCTGCTGAAATAGCGAGCCGTAATGTGACGGTGAATTGTGTGGCGCCTGGGTTCATTAAAACGGCGATGACGGATGCGCTGAACGAGGAACAGCAGAAGCGGATTACGGATAATATTCCTGCGGCGCGGTTTGGTTTGCCAGAAGATGTGGCGGCGGGGGTGGTGTATTTGGCGAGTGATGCTGCAGGGTATGTGACGGGGCAGACGCTGCACATTAATGGTGGCTTGTTGATGGTGTAATAGCTGGACGTTTTGAAATGGCATATGCGTTGTTGCTTTGCGATGCTCAGTTGGTCATGTAGCCCTGCTACACTCCCTCCTTGTGCTTTGCAGCGCCTAGCATCTCATCCATTTTGAAAACGTAGTGTTGTTGTGTTTGTTTTTCTGGCTCGCTTCGCATCGCGGGGGATTTATGCGTTATGTATTAGTTATGGTTTTTGGGTTGCTTGCTATGCCTGCATTTGCGGTGCAGCCGGATTATGATGAGGCGGGGCTGTTGCGGAATTATGCGATGGCGGTGTGTGTACGTGATGCGTATGCAGATGCGGCGGTGCGCAAGGATGCGCAGGTGAGTGCGGGGGCTTATGTGGAGTTTGGTTCGGTGGATGTGGAGGCATACCGTGCGATAGGTGCGCTGGTGGAGGCGCAGCTTGCTAAGACATATGCAGGCAAAGAGGTTGCGGATATTCAGCTTATGAAGTGCATTGATTTATATAATAGTAAGGCGCTGGAGCTTTTGATTCGGCAATTTTTGACACAGCGGGTGGGTTGATTTTGCTTTGCTGCATTAAATAGCATATATAGCGCGCATTTTAGCTAAATTTTTGTGGCTTTTTATCGTTTTAAGTTATTGTATAATAATATTATTACTCTCGTTAACCTTCCTTAATTTGTTGGCATGGTTTGTGCAGTTATCCACAGGCCAATAACAACAATAGGGAGGCACGTTATGAAGGTAATGTTAGATACGATTGAAGGTTCGGTATTGCTTAATGAAGATTTTGAGTTGCTCGGAGTGGTGACAGGCTCGGTGACGGTGGCCAGAGGAGCGCATCTGAAAATGGATGGGTTAATCATGTGCGATCTGGTGGTGCTGGAAGGCGGCAGCGCAGATATTACAGGTACCGTGATGGGCTATGTGATCAACGATGGCGGACGGGTGAAAATGCGAGGACTTGATGGTGTGTTGGGTATGGCAGGTGTGTTGCCACCACAGCGCCATCGTGCGCCGCGATTGCGCCAATCGTTCTGGGGAGCGCTTAGAGGGTAAATGCGTGGATGTATGCGCCCCCTGCCTTGTGTAGTGAGGCGGGGGGCGTTTTTATTTGGGCTGCTTAGAAATTCGATAAAGATTTTTATTTCAAATGGTTGCGTGAGTTGTGCGGGGTAAAAGCGCTTTTTTACTTTGCAGGCATGATAAGCTGTGTTACCTGCCTGTTTCTGATTCGCATGTATTGGTTGTGTGGCGTTGCCCTGGCTGGTGTGTGTGCTACTGAAACTAACTAAGAGGAATGCCATGTCTGATATTGCAACCCGCGTGAAGAAAATCGTTGTTGAGCATCTGGGCGTTGAAGAAGGTAAAGTGACCACGGAAGCTAGCTTCATCGATGATCTCGGTGCTGATTCGCTCGATACTGTTGAGCTGGTTATGGCGTTTGAAGAAGAATTCGGGGTAGAGATTCCTGATGATGCGGCTGAGAAAATTCAGACCGTGCAAAACGCAATTGACTTCATTTCGAAGAATGCTGCTGCTGCATAAGCTTAGCGGATTGCTAGTGCATTTTGCATAGTATACAAAGCACCCTGTGATGAAAAGTCGCAGGGTGCTTTTTAGCAGATAAGGGAGAAATATATGATGAAAGCCATAATGATTTCAGCGGTTGTTACTGTAGCCTTGGCGATGCCTGCTATGGCAAACGACGATGTGAAAGCAGCAACGGGTGGTGCTTTTAAGGCGCTTAGTGGTGAATATAAAGATATATGCGGTGCAATGAATAGATACACGGCCGAGCTTGTAGATTTGAACGGAGATAAGCAATCGGAGGTGGTGCTGATAAAAGAAGGTTCATGTGAGGGTGGTAATGATGGCGCCGCAATTGAGCTGTATGTGAAAACGGCTAAAGGTTGGGCTCAGCAGCTTTCGACGACTGGTATTAAATTGGTGGCACTGAAAAGCAGAACCAAAGGCTATGCGGATGTTGAAATTGGTGGCAGCGGAAGATGCTTTTCTAAATATAAATGGAATGGTGCGGCATATAAATACGCAAATAATTGCAAGTAAAATTGAAGGAGTGATGTGATGCATCATCAGCGTCGTGTAGTGGTTACGGGTATGGGGATTGTTAGCCCGCTTGGTGTTGGCATTGAACATGTGTGGGCACGCCTGATTGCGGGTGAATCGGGTGTGGGTGCGATTACGCATTTTGACCCGAGCGACGTGGCAGCAAAAATTGCGGGGCAAGTGCCGCGTGGTGATGCGGCGGGTGCGTTTAACCCCGATAATCATATTGAGCCTAAAGAACAAAAGAAAATGGATACGTTTATTCATTTTGCGATGGGGGCTGCGGATGAGGCGATTGCGCAAGCAGGGCTGAATTTGGACACGGAAGAAAAGAAATGCCGCGCCGGTGTGATGATTGGATCGGGTATTGGGGGGTTGCCGGAGATTGAATCAACGGTGTTGCTTATTCATGAAAAAGGCCCGCGCAGGGTGTCGCCATTTTTTATTCCTTCGTGCCTTATCAACCTTGCTAGTGGGCAGGTGTCGATTAAGCATGGGCTGAAGGGCCCTAACCATTCGGTGGTGACGGCGTGCAGCACGGGTGCGCATGCGATTGGCGATGCAGCACGCTTGATTGCGCGGGGTGACGCCGATGTAATGGTGGCAGGTTCTGCGGAAGCGACGATTTGCCGCACAGGCATTGCAGGCTTTGCCGCGGCGCGCGCGTTGAGCACAGGCTATAACGACCAGCCCACCAAAGCTTCACGCCCGTGGGATGAGGGGCGCGATGGGTTTGTGATGGGCGAAGGTGCGGGCATTGTGGTGCTTGAGGAATACGAACATGCGAAGGCGCGTGGTACGACCATTATTGCCGAGTTTGGTGGGTATGGGTTGAGTGGCGATGCGTATCACATCACCAGCCCTGCAGATGATGGGGATGGTGGATTCCGTTCGATGCAAATGGCGCTGAAGGATGCGGGCCTCAGCCCATCCGATATTGGATACATCAACGCCCATGGCACCAGCACGCCGAAGGGCGATGAGATTGAAGCAGGGGCGGTGCGCCGTTTGTTTGATGGTGTGGATATGAGCATGAGCAGTACCAAATCGGCGATTGGGCATTTGCTGGGCGGTGCGGGTTCGGTGGAAGCGATATTTTCGATTCTTGCCGTGACGCGCGGTGTGTTGCCACCGACATTGAATTTGGAAAACCCAAGCGAGTCTGTGCGTGGCATGGATTTGGTGCCGCTGGTTGCCAAAGAGAAAAAGGTGAAGGCGGCGCTTAGCAATTCGTTTGGGTTTGGTGGGACGAATGCTTCGCTTATTTTTAAAGCATTAGCATAGTATCTCTTTTGCAGATTGGTATTTATCAGCATTATAAGGGGCCGCGTTACCGTGTGCTTGGGGTTGCTAAGCATTCGGAGACGCTTGAAGAGCTAATGTATTATGAATGTTTGTATGACAACCCGAGTGGGCAATTTTGGGTGCGGCCACGGGCGATGTTTGAGGGCGATGTGGTGGTAGATGGTGTGACGTGCAAGCGGTTTGCATTTGTGGGTGAGGGGTAAATATTTTCTAATAGTTAGTACGTTATGCTGAACTTGGTTCAGCATTTTTTTTCGAGAGGATTCTGAATCAAATTCAGAATGACGCGGAGGTTTAAGTGCGGGGTGTGTTGCACGATGCCCCCTCAACCCTCCCTCTCCCCCGATGGGGGCGAGGGTTTCATCTGGTGGTGATTGCATTTGCGAAAAACCTGTGGGATGGTTTTTACGTGAAAACGTTTTTGAAAATAATTGTAGTGTTGCTGCTGCTTGGTGCGTGTGTGCTGGGTGGGGCGCTTGCGTATGTGTTTGCGCAGTATAAGGCGCCAGGGCCGCTTGAGGGGGATGCGGTGGTGGTGATTGAAGCGGGGACGGGATTTAAGGCGATTGCCGCACAGCTTGAGGCTGCAGGGGTGATTGCGGATGCGCGGATGTTTATGGTGCCTGCGCTGCTAGAGAAAACACACCGTGATGCGAAGGCGGGGGAGTATGCATTTGCTGCGCGCATATCGCCACGGGCGGTGATGGAGAAGTTGGTGAAGGGCGATGTGGTGGTGCATCAGATTACCATTCCCGAAGGACTGACCACACAGCAGGTGCTCTCGCTGATTGCTGCGGAAGAAAGGCTGACAGGTGACGTGCCAGAGGGAATTGCGGAGGGTGCGCTGTTGCCTGAAACCTATCAGTTTTTACGCGGAGATACGCGTGAGAAACTAGTGAACACCATGCAGGAAGCGCTGAAAAAAGTGCTGGCGGAAGCGTGGGAAACCCGTGCGGAGGGATTACCGCTTGCCACGCCAGAGGAGGCGCTGGTGTTGGCATCGATTGTGGAGCGCGAAACGGGGGTGGCGAGTGAACGGGCAGAGGTTGCAGGGGTATATGTGAACCGCTTGCGGCTGGGGATGTTGCTACAGGCCGACCCGACGGTGGCTTACGGGGTGATGGTGGAAAAGGGCGTGTTAGATAAACCACTTGATAGGCCACTGCTGCGGGGGGATTTGAAACGGGATACGCCTTATAATACCTATATACGTGCAGGCTTGCCACCGACACCGATTGCTTGTGTGGGGGCGGCTGCGATTCGTGCTACGTTGAACCCGCAATTGACGGATGCGCTTTATTTTGTGGCAACAGGCAATGGGGGGCATCGGTTTGCGCGCACATTGGAGGAGCATAACCGCAATGTGGCGGAGTATCGCAAAGTACTTCGGGCTTTGCAGTAGTATCTAGATGCGGCCCTGTTCTGTGGGGCTGCTTGCGCGCTCAGCGATACGCTGGGCATATGTCTCTAGTTCGGTGTTGATTCTTCTTGTCCATGATACATGTGCGCAGGGGAGTTCTTTGTTGAGTGACACGAAGGCTTTGGAATCTGTTGCAACGTGGTGTGCATGGATAGATTGGTGGATAATGCCACCGAGAAAACCTTTTGCATTGCTTGGGCTGTAGCCTTGATTGGTTAAAGTGGTTATAGCATTGTGGCTTATGAGGTAGGTTGCGATGCGGTGCAGCTGGCCTACGAGCACTATATCGGCTTTTAGCACTTCGGTTTCCTTTTCTCGTGCTGCGCTATCTTCTATGCGTGGGAGTGTATTTCTGCGATGTTGGAGTAGTGCACTCATGGCATCGTAGCGGTGAAATGCGTTTAGAAACTCTTTGGCAACGTTAGCTGCAAAGGTTTGTTCGTTTCCATTCCATGGGGTTTTGTCGTTTTTTTCTCGATTTTTGCTGGCATCGTTGAAGTGGTTAAGGCGCGTTTCGCGTTCGTTGCTGCTAAGTGGTGTAAAACTGGATGGGAGCAGATTTAGCCGCTTTGCCTCCGCTTCGGCATCGATGTGTGCGGGGGGAGGTGCAGACGGCTTGTGCTTTACAAGGATGGAATGTATTGGCTTCATGCTGTTAGTGTAGTGTATGAATATTACCGTATGGTTACGCAAGGTAGCGTTGCTTTTCTGCCATGGTTTTGCAGGATTTGGCTGGTTATGTGGGTTTTCTAAGAGGTTAGCCCCATTACATGGGTGGTGTATTTTTGCAACAGATGCGGTGATTTGGTGATTATTGGGGCTTGCGGGGCGCATCGGCATTGCACGCACACGCGTGATGTTGCAGATATAGATTCGGCTTAGGCCAAGGCATGGCTATGCGGGGCATGGCGGCTTTCGGTTTTATACAAAAACACTCGTTACGATAAGGAATTATCATGAAAACTCTTCTCAAAACCACGGTTCTTGCTGCGGGCGCATTGCTTGTTGCTGGTGCGGCTTCGGCGCAAGGCGTGAACAAAGACGTTGTAAAAAATACCTTTGGTCATGTTGTTAAAAACACCTTCCAAAATTGCGTGATCACCAAATGGGATTCCATCAGCAATGAGTGCGGTGGTTATGCAGATGACCTGCGCACCATCTATTTCGATTTCGACAGCGCGGTAATTACCCCAGCTGGTAAAGCGAAACTTGATACGCTTGGTAACTCACTTGCAAACGATAGCTCGGTTTCTTCGGTGAAAATCATTGGTTTCGCTGATGCTATCGGTAGCAATGGTTATAACGAGCAACTCAGCATGCGTCGTGCAAATGCTGTAAGCGCGTACCTTGCTTCGAAAGGCATCAAAATCAACGGCAACAGCGAAGTGCGCGGCCTGGGTGAAACCAGCAGCCAATCGCAGTGCGCTGGTGAGCGTGGCGCGGCCCTCAAAGCCTGCCTGTGGCGCGATCGCCGCGTTGAAGTTGAAATCAAGTAGTTGATTTCGCTTTAAGCGACTGAAATGAAGGGCGGTTCGAAAGAGCCGCCCTTTTTTGTGTTTATTGCCCACATTTCCCATGGCCGTCCATCTGCGTTGTTGGATACGTATCCGCCTAGCATCTGAACAACTCTGAAAAATGTTTATGCATTGGGTTGTATGTTGGAAGATGTCCCTATTTTACGAAGAAATATACCGTCATCCCCACCCCGTAGAGGACGATGAAGGCGCGGATGGTGGAAGGGCGGAGGCGTTTGGAGAGAGTGGCGCCAGCGTAGCCGCCGATGAGGGCACCTGCAATGAGGATGCCTGCCACATGCCAATCTAGAGAACCTGCGAACAGGAAAGTGATGGCCGAGATGGCGTTGATGCCGAGGCCAACGACGGATTTGAGAGCGTTCATTTCGTGGATGTTTTTCATGCCTGACACTTCATACAGCGCCATCATGAGGATGCCCATGCCTGCGGCGAAGAACCCGCCGTATATGCCGATGGTGAACTGGGCGAGGGCGATGAGGGCGAGGATGGGTAGTGAATGGTGGATGGTGAGGGGTGCGTGTTGGGTTTTGGATGGTGAGAGGGTACTTAGCCAGCGCACCAGTTTGCCGCCGAAGGCAAAAAGGCAGGTGGCCGCAAGCATGAGCCATGGGATGAGGCGCTCGAAGCGGGATTCGGGGGTGATGAGCAATAGGAGCGAGCCAGAGAGGCTGCCGATGATGGCTATGGAAGTGAAAAACAAAAGTTTATGGCGGATGGCTTTGATTTCGTGCCAGAAGCCGAGCACACCTGAGAGCGAGGCAAAGGTGAGGGCGAATTTATTGGTGGTATTGGCAATGATGGGTGGCATGCCGATGAGCAGCAGCACGGGAAAAGTGAAGAAGGTGCCGCCGCCCGCAATGGCGTTCAGCGCCCCCGCCCAGATGGCCGTGACGAAGAGGAGGGCGGTGTGCGCGAGGGTGAGGTCCATTTTTATAAGGATGTGGGATTTGAGGATTCTTAAGGGCAATAGGGCACAAATTCATGGATTTGTCATATAACTTGTAGGGGTTTGGGCGTATAAATGAAGGATGGCACGACACAAACAGCCAACGCCGAACGATGTGTTCGATGATAACGCGCAGCCTGATGCAAGGGAGGCGCCTGATGGCGCGAGCGCAAAACCTACGACTGTGACGGATAAGGTGCGCGCGAAAGAAGCGGTGGCACCCAGTGATTACACGGATGTGATTTTTGGTGGGTCGTTTGTGGGTGCGGCGGTGTTTGGGGTTGCAAATGCGATTAACAATATACGGCATAATTTTTATGAGAGCTTTGTTAAGCCACCGCAGGATTTGCTTAATTTAGATAATGTTTCCGATGCAGCTGCGCGTGAAAAACATAGTTTTGCTGATTTGTTTCGGGAGCGTAAGCGTGAGTATCAGGACATTACCCGCAAGGAAGCGCATGGTGAAATTTCGGGGCTTGAACAGGCAAAGAAGAAAATTGAAGCCACACTTAAGATGGAAAAAAAGGTCCATGAACGTTGCGTGGAAAAATACGGTATTCACACTAAAGGTTGGCGCGGCTGGACGACGGATGTGTGGAAGCAGCGTAACCATGTAGGGACGTTTGCACGCAGAAGTGCGGCGCTGACAATGGCAACTACCACGGTGGTATCCCTTGGGGCGATTGCGACGCTGAAATATACCAAGCACTTGCTTGATCGTATTGATGAGAACGAGATACAGGCCAAAGAGGCGTTGGTGAAGGCGGCGGTTTCGGGGGACAGAGTGGCGCCGATTGGCAAGAGCTACGTGGAGAAGCTTACAGAGTCTTCGCAAGCGGATGTGCAGGAAAAAGGCCGCTAGGTTTTATTTCAACGGAAAATCAATGTGATGAATGGCGCAGGCGGCTTGCAGGGTGTTGCGCAGCAGGCAGGCTATTGTCATAGGACCGACACCGCCTGGGACAGGGGTGATGGCGGATGCACCGGGTGCTTCAGGAATATGCAAGGTGGCGGAGTGGAAATCCACATCGCCAACAAGCTTTGCGGTGCCATCTTCGCGGGTGATGCGGGTGATGCCGACATCGATGACCACGGCTTTAGGTTTGAGCATGTGGCCTTTGACAAATTCGGGTTTGCCGATGGCGGCAATGAGAATATCGCCACGGCGGATTTCGTTCACCAGATATTCGGTTTTGCTGTGGCAGATGGTGACGGTGCAGCTTTCGCGCAGCAGGAGTTGCGCCATAGGTTTGCCGACGATGTTGCTGCGGCCAAGCACTACGGCATGTTTGCCTGACAAGGCTTCACCGATGCTGGCATAGTAATCGCGTAGCAGCAGCAGGCAGCCGAGCGGGGTGCAAGGCACAAGACCGCTTTGGCCGACGGCAAGTTTGCCTGCGTTTTCGATGTGGAACCCATCGACATCTTTGCTTGGGGAGATGGCGTTGATTACCTTTTGTTCGTCGATATGCTTGGGCAGGGGAAGTTGCACGAGGATGCCGTGGATGGTGGCATCGGCATTGAGGGTTTCGATGAGGGCGAGCAGGTCGGCCTCGGTGGTTGCGCTTGGTAACAGATAATCGGCAGAGTGCATGCCAGCTTCCACACACGCTTTCTTTTTGTTGCGCACATAGACGGCGGAGGCAGCATCATCGCCGACTAGCACAACGGCGAGTCCGGGGGTGATGGCGTGGGATGTTTTGATGGTGGCGACACCTGCGGCGATGGTGTCGCGCAGGGTTTGGGCGAATGCTTTGCCATCTATGATATGTGCCATGGTTTATTTCTCCGTCATGGCGAGATAATTACGCTGCATTGGGCACGCCTTTTGAGGTGCTGTATTCAAAATGGTAAGCGGTGTCGGGATAGACGATGCTGCGGATGGCGTGAGCGGCGCTAGCGGCTTCGGCAAAGCCCGTGAGGATGAGTTTGAGTTTGTGTTCGTAGGTGGCGATATCGCCGATGGCGAAGATGCCTTTTTCACTTGTTTCGCTGGTGCCGTGCTGCACTGTGATGTGGTTCATGTCCAGATTTAGCCCCCAATGTGCGATGGGGCCGAGTTCCATGGAGAGGCCGAAAAAGGCGAGCAGGTGATTTGCGGGAAGGGTGCGTTCCACACCATCGAGGGTTTCGACCACGACGCCTTGCATGGTGGTGCCATCGCCTGCGATGGATTTTAGCTGGTAGGGGATGACCATTTCGACGTTGGGTTTGGCTTTCATTTGATCGACCGATTCGGGCGCGGCGCGGAATTTATCGCGCCTATGGACAACATAGATTTTCTCGGCAATGGGTGCGAGGGCGTTTGCCCAATCGACCGCAGAATCGCCACCGCCTGCGATGACGAGTGTTTGGCCACGGAATTTTTCTTTTTCGCTCACCATGTAGTGGACATAGCGGCCTTCATAGGCTTCCAGATGTTCCATGGGGGGGCGGTTGGGGCCGAATGCCCCGCAGCCTGCGGCGATGATGACCGCTTTGCAGGATATTTTGGTGTGTTTATCGGTTTCTATTTCCCACATTGCAGCATCGGTTTTGCGCAGTTTTATGACCTGCTCGCCCAGGTGATAGGTGGGGTTGAAGGGCGCTGCTTGTTCGGCCAGATTCTTGATTAAATCGGCGCCATCGACTGAGGGGAAGCCTGGGATGTCGTAGATGGGTTTTTCGGGGTAGAGCGCGACACACTGACCACCGACTTGGGGGAGGGTATCGATAACATGGGCGCGGATTTTGAGCATGCCAAGTTCGAAGATGGCAAACAGGCCCACGGGGCCTGCGCCGATGATGACTACGTCGGTTTCGTGGGCGGTTTCTTGGGTTATGTTGCGCTGCATGTCAGGCATTTGACTTATCTCTGAAAATCATTCATTGTGGGTCTATCAAAAACATTGCGCCTCTCTTAGTCCTTTAGAGAATCAAGTGCAAGTAAAACAGGGAGTTGCCTCACGTGGCCGATGCTTATGCGTGGCTTTCGCACTACCCCAAGGGGATTGATTGGCAGACCCGCCTTTCGGCTCGCCCACTTTACACGATTTTAGACGATGCTGCGAGTCGTTGGGGCAAGAACACGGCGCTGGAGTTTTTTGGCAAGACCTACACTTATTCTAAACTCAAAGAAATGGTCGACCGCATTGCGCGCGGGCTGCACGAGCAGGGGATTGGTAAGGGCCACCGAGTGGGCTTGTTTATGCCCAATTGCCCGCAATATGTGATGTGTTATTTTGCGATTTTGAAGGTGGGGGCGACGGTTGTTAATTTTAATCCGTTATATTCGGAAAAAGAAATTTCGCACCAGATTCTAGACGCCAATGTGGAAACGATTGTGACGGTGAATCTGGCGAATGTGTATCCCAAGCTTGTACCGTTTATTGGCACGACAGCACTCAAGCGGATTATTGGCTGCAAGTTTGAAGAAGCAATGGGGCTGACTAAGCGGGCGCTGTTTGTGGCGGCACGTTCGAAGGATTTGGTTGCCTACCCCAAAGACGCGCACCATGTGCTGCTGAATGATTTGCTACAATATCCTGACCTTGTGGTGCCACCGCGCATTGACCCAGAGCGTGATATTGCGGTGTTGCAATATACGGGTGGAACAACAGGTGTGCCCAAAGGTGCGGTGCTGACGCATGCGAATTTATATATCAATGCGGTGCAATGCACGCTGTGGATGAATGGGCTGGAGCCAGGGCGCGAGAAAATGCTTGCGGTCCTGCCGTTTTTCCACGTGTTTGCAATGACGGTGGCAATGAATCTGGCGATATATAATGGGCTTGAGATTATCATTCATCCCAAGTTTGATTTGAAGCGGGTGCTGGAAGATATTCATACTAAGAAACCTACGCTGGTGCCTGGGGTTTCGACGCTGTACGCGACTATCAATAATTATAAGTTTTTGAGTAAGTATGATCTGACTTCGATCAAGATGTGTATCTCGGGCGGGGGGCCGCTCCCCGTGGATGTGAAGCTCGAATTTGAGCGCATTACGGGGTGCAGGTTGGTAGAGGGATATGGGCTTACGGAATCATCACCTGTAGTGAGCTGTAATCCATTATTTGGGGAGAATAAGACGGGCACAATTGGGATGCCGCTTCCGGGTACGATTATTGAGGTGGTGGATATTGACGATAAGACCAAACTGTTGGGTGTGGGCGAGGTCGGAGAAATCTGCATCCGTGGCCCGCAGGTGATGCTTGGGTATTATAATCGCAAGGATGAAACCGATAAGGTGTTGGTTAATGGCAGGCTGCACACGGGCGATGTGGGGCTGATGGATGCTGACGGGTATTTCAAGATTGTCGATCGCTTGAAGGAGATGATTATTGTGGGCGGGTATAACGTGTATCCACGCAATATTGAGGATGTGCTTTATGGCCATGAGGCGGTGGCGGAAGCGGCGGTGATAGGGCTTGAGCACCCCACACGCGGGCAGATGATTAAGGCGTTTGTGGTGAAAAAAGAAGGCGTGGAAGTGGATGAGGCGACGCTTAAAGAATTTATGAAGCACAAGATGTCGGCTTATGCTGTGCCGCATGCGGTGGAGTTCCGCGAGGCACTACCGAAAAGCCCCGTGGGTAAGATTTTGAAAAAAGAATTGGTGGCGGAAGAAAAGTTGAAACATGCGTAATGTTCATTCGCGTCTTCGCGGGAATGGCACATAAAAAAGGGAGAAAGTCATGACAGAATCAGCGGTTATTGTAGGGTTTTTACGTTCCCCTTTTACGCCTGCACATAAGGGGCAGCTTGCGAAGGTACGGCCTGATGATGTGCTCTCTCAGGTACTGCGCGCGCTGATTGCAAAAACGGGGGTGAAGCCAGAGGACATTACTGATGTAATTGTGGGCAATGCATTTCCTGAGGGTGAGCAGGGGTTTAACATTGGGCGTATGGTGGCGCTGATGGCAGGATTGCCCGTGAGTGTTGCTGGGCAGACAGTGAATCGTTGGTGCGGAAGCAGCATGGAGGCGATTCATATTGCGGCGGGGAATATTGCGATAGGTAAGGGCGATGTATTTATTGCCGCGGGCGTGGAAAGCATGACGCGTATTCCGATGGGGGGGTATAATCCGATGCCGAACCCTGCGCTGTTTAAGACGTTGCCTGAGGCGTATATGAGCATGGGGCTGACTGCGGAGAATGTGGCGAAGCACTTCCATGTGCCACGCGATGTGCAGGAGCAGTTTGCGATTGCGAGCCACCAGAAAGCGGCGGCGGCAGATATGTCGGGTGAGATTGTGCCGATTGAAACACGTGATGGCGTGGTGAGTGCGGATGGGTGTATCCGTGCAACATCGACACCTGCGGATTTGGCGAAGCTTGACCCTGTATTTGATGTGTATGGCACGATTACGGCAGGCACTTCGAGCCCACTCACCGATGGTGCGGCGGCGGTGATTGTGGCGAGTGAGTCTTATGCTAAAAAACATAAACTGCCGATATTGGCGCGTATAAAAAGTGTGGCGGTGGTGGGGTTAGATCCCGCGGTGATGGGTCTTGGGCCAATTGCTGCAAGCCAGCTTGCGATGCAGCGTGCGGGCATTACGCCTAAGGATATTTCTGTTGCAGAAATAAACGAGGCGTTTGCGGCGCAATCGATTCCGTGTGTGAGTGAGCTTGGGCTGGATAGCGTCGTTGTGAATACTGAAGGTGGGGCGATTGCGCTTGGGCATCCACTCGGTGCATCGGGTGCGCGCATTACAG
>JAIXZB010000179.1 GCA_027489915.1 Rickettsiales bacterium
CCCGGAACGGGCGAATCGCCCGTGGCGCCTGTGTTTGAGGATGGAGTGAAAACCGTGACGCTGCGTGGAGAAAACATCGCGCAGGAATTTACGCAGGTGATTGATGCGTATGTGGCGCGGACGTATGCGAAGCGTGACGCAGCATGAAAACACACGCATTGCATTGTTGTTTTGCCCGAATACTCTGTCATGTAGCGCTACTACGCTCATCGCCTTTGTGCTGTAACGCCTAGCGCTGCATGTATTTTGATGCTGCTTTTTCTTGGGTTTTGCCTTGTCATGGTGGTGCCTTAAGGCTAGATACTGCACATGGCAAACACACTACAACCTGTGCGCGGCACGCATGATTTGCTGCCGAGTGAATTTGTAAAACACAAAGCGGTGGCGGATACGGCGCGGCTGGTGGCGGCGCAGTATGGGTATGGGGAGATTGCGACGCCTGTGTTTGAATTTACGGAGGTGTTTCATCGCACGCTGGGTGACTCTTCGGATGTGGTGAGCAAAGAGACGTATACGTTTGAGGACAGGGGCGGGGAGAGTGTGACGCTGCGGCCTGAATTTACCGCATCGATTGCGCGGGCGTTTTTGACGCATGGCATGGCGCAGAGTGCACCGGTGAAGTTTTTTTATTACGGCCCTGCGTTTCGCTATGAACGGCCACAAAAGGGCCGCTTGCGCCAGTTCCATCAGATTGGGATGGAGGTGATGGGAGCGCAGGATGTGAATGCGGATGTGGAGGTGCTGCTTGCCGCGCAGCGTGTGCTGCGCGAGCTTGGGTTGCTGCAACATGTGACGTTGGAAATCAATTCGCTGGGGGATGCGGAAAGCCGTGCGACTTACCGCGAGGCGCTGGTTGCGTATTTACTGTTGCATGAGGAAAAGCTCTCGGAAGAATCGCGCGTGCGGTTGCACAGAAATCCGCTTCGGGTGCTTGATTCGAAATCGGAAGCGGATAAAAAAATTGTGGAGGATGCGCCGAAATTAGAGGTGTACTTCACGGATGCAGCCCGCGCGCGGTTTGCTGAGTTGCAGGCGAAATTGTCGGCGCTTGGGGTGGCGTTCACTGTATCGCCTCGCTTGGTGCGGGGGCTCGATTATTATTGCCATACGGTGTTTGAATTTACGACGGATAAGCTCGGTGCGCAGGGAACAGTGCTTGCGGGTGGGCGTTATGATCAGTTGCTCGCGCTGATGGGTGGAAACGAAACCCCAAGCATTGGCTGGGCTGCGGGTGTGGAGCGGCTGATAGCGCTGCGCGAAGAAGCGGGTGTGGTGGTGGATGTTGCCGCCGTGCAGGTGGCCGTGGTGCCGATGGGGGATGCGGCGGAAGCGGCAGCGATAGTGCTTGCGGAGGAATTGCGTGACGCTGGGATTACAGTGGAGCTGGCATTTAAGGGCAAGGCCGATAAGCGGATGAAGCGGGCGGATAAGCTGGGCTGCAGGCTGGCGCTGATTATCGGCGAGGATGAATTACGCGAAGGCGTGGTGATGGTGAAAACGCTTGCTACCGGTGCGCAGGCGAGGGTGGCGCGCGCATTGTTATTGCCTGAATTGAAATCACTATTATAACGTCGTTTAGTTGAGTGTTGCGCGGCTGGTTGGATTGCTTCGCGTTCGCTTACATTGATATTGAAGGGGATAAAAACATGTCGGGATTTCCGATGGAGAAAAAACTGGATGCGTTGGTTTCGCGGCACCGCGAACTGGGCGAGATGGTATCGCAGCCTGATAAGCTTAAGGGCGGGGAATTTGCTAAGGCGTCAAAGGAATATTCGGATTTGACGCCGATTGTGGAAACGGCACTTGCGTTGAAAGCCGCGCATGCAGAGATGGCGGATGCAGAAGCGATGCTGAAAGACCCCGATATGAAGGCGATGGCGGAGGAAGAAATTCAATCGCTTAAACTGGTGATTCCGAAACTGACGCACGAGTTGCAAATTGCGCTTTTGCCCAAAGATGAAGCCGATGAGAAGAATGCGATTTTGGAAGTGCGCGCGGGCACGGGCGGCGATGAAGCGGCGCTGTTTGCCTATGAATTATTCCGTATGTATCAGCGCTTCAGCGATCTTAAGGGCTGGAAATTTGAGGTTATCAGTTTATCCGAGACGGGGCTTGGTGGCTTGAAAGAAGCGCAGGCAAGCATTGCGGGAAAAAGCGTGTTTGAGAAGTTGAAATTTGAATCGGGCGTGCACCGTGTGCAGCGCGTGCCGAAGACGGAAACGCAAGGGCGGATTCATACATCCGCAGCGACAGTGGCGGTAATGCCAGAGGCGGAGGAAGTAGATATTCAGATCAGTGAAAATGATTTGCGGATTGATGTGTTCAGATCGAGTGGGCCTGGTGGGCAATCGGTGAATACTACTGATTCGGCTGTACGGATTGTGCATGTGCCTACAGGGGTTACGGTGCAGTGTCAGGATGAAAAATCGCAACATAAAAACCGTGCGAAGGCGCTGAAGATTTTGCGCTCGCGTTTGTATGAAGCGGAGTATCAGAAGCGTGAGGCTGAGCGCTCTGCCACCCGCAAGGGGCAGATTGGTGGGGGCGATAGAAGCGAGCGTATTCGCACTTACAACTTCCCGCAAGGGAGGGTGACGGACCATCGTATTAATAAAACGAGTTATAATTTGGCGTTGATTATTGACGGCAGTGAGCTGCATGAATTTGTGGATGCATTGATTGCCGAAGATCAGGCTGAACGCCTCGCAAGCGTGGGTGAATAACCATAGCGAACCATCTGCGTTGTCGGAACCTGTTTTACAATGCTCACGTAGCGCTGCTACGCTGCGCTTGATAAAACAGAACCCTCCTAGCATCTGGCTCACTCTGATTATTCTTGGAAAGCAAGAAGAGTAAGAATGGATTTTTTGCAGCAGTTGAAAAATTCTTCGACACCGGCGCTGGATGTTCGGGTGTTGCGGGAGCATGCCAAGGATGAGGCTGAGCTGGCGGCGTGGATAGCGCGGCGTGCGCTTGGCGAGCCTATTGCGCAGATTGTGGGGAGCAAAGGGTTTTGGACGCTTGAGTTGGAAGTGACGCGGGATGTGCTGACGCCGCGGCCTGACACGGAGACGATTTTAGATACGCTTTTGAAGATGCGCCCTGACAAGGATTCGGCGCTTAGGATTTTGGATTTGGGAACGGGTTCGGGGTGTTTGATTCTTTCTGCACTTTCGGAATATCCGAATGCTGTGGGTGATGCGGTGGATGTTTCGGAGGCGGCACTGGCGGTTGCCCGCAGGAACGCACAGAAGATGGGATGCTGGGAAGAAAATAATGGTGCAAAAAATCGTGTGGAATTTTTTTCTGGGAGTTGGTGTGAGGCGCTTCCACGCGCACGGATGTATGATGTGATTGTTACGAATCCACCTTATATACCCACGTGCGAGATTGAGACGCTAGATGTTGATGTAAAATGCTTCGAGCCGATGCTTGCGCTGGACGGAGGAGTGGATGGACTTGATTGCTACAGAACGCTTGCAAAGCAGATGCAGATGCGTATGGTGGAGGGAGCAATCGCTTTGATTGAAGTCGGTGCTGGACAGTCAGGTGACGTCGCAGACATAATGAAGCAAAGCGGATTGACTGTGATAAATAGTGTAAATGATTTGGCTGGCACCGCACGGGTTGTTGTGTGCGAGTATAGTAATCGCTGATTAGGAAAGCTTACATGAACATGCAAAAGCGCAATAACAATAATGGCGGTGGTAATCGTGGCGGCCAGAATGATGGCCAGAATATGGCGCCCCAGAAACATCACGCGATGCAGATGCGCGAGAAATATAGAAACA
>JAIXZB010000131.1 GCA_027489915.1 Rickettsiales bacterium
ATCAGCGGCTTACATTGCCAGATATTTAGCTAAAAATATTGTTGCTGCCGGTTTGGTCAAAAGATGCACTATTCAAATTGCCTATGCAATTGGTGTCGCGCATCCTGTTTCGTTTTATGTTAACACGCATGAGGCAAATCATGTTGATCCTGCTGCGCTTGAAAATGTGCTGCAGCAGCTTATGGATTTAACTCCACGCGGCATTCGCACCCATTTGCAGCTTAATCGCCCAATCTATTTACCAAGTGCGAGCTATGGTCATTTTGGTCGTAAGCCTGAAGCAAATGGTGCATTCAGCTGGGAAAAAACCGATCTGGTTGAAGCCTTGCAACGCGAGTTCGGTGCAGCCCAGCGCGCTGCGGTGTAATGCAATCTGCAAAGCCGTATCTTTCATCGTTTGGGCGTAACCGTGGCCGCAGTCTAAGTCAGCGCCAACAAGCATTGGTGGACACATTACTGCCAACTTTAGCGCCAAATAGCGCCGAGCTTGCTCACTATTCGCATATTGCGCTCGAAATAGGGTTCGGTGGCGGCGAACATCTTGCAGCACTTGCAAAAGCACAGCCTCATACGCTCTTAATCGGCTGCGAACCCTACGTTAACGGTGTAGCAAAACTATTGGTGGATATCGAAGAGCAGCATATCAGAAACATCCGCATCTTCACCGATGATGCACGCTTACTGATAGATAATATGCCAGACATATGTATCAATGATGTCTATATTTTATTCCCTGATCCATGGCCAAAAGCCAAACATAACAAGCGACGCTTAGTGAATCAGGACACCTTAGCGCGTTTAGCGCGCATCCACAAAACAGGCGGCAACTTACTGCTTGCCACCGACCATTATGATTACGCCATCTGGATGCTGGAGCAGATGCAACAAACCAAGTGTTATCATTGGACTGCTGAATGCGCAGAGGATTGGCTAAGCCCACCCAAACAATGGGTGGAAACCAAATACCAGCGCAAAACTACAGCCGAAGGCAGGGCGCCGCAATTCTTCAAATGCATCAGGCTATAATACAAAGCACTTGCCATAAACTGTAGACTGGTCTAAACGCCCTGTAAATACAAAATCAAAAAGGTGGCCAACTGGCCGCCTTTTTTGTTGGGATAGTTATGCGACTGATAGACAGAATTGAAGCCCTAATCACCCCAAGCGCCTTAGCGCTGGGCTATGATATTGTGCAGCTACGCTTTAACGAAGCAGCCAAAAGCCGCACCTTGCAAATCATGGCTGAACGTATAGCAGATAAGCTGATGACGCTAGAGGATTGCGAAAAACTTAGCCGTACCATTTCTGCGCTGCTCGATGTAGAAGATGTTATCGAAGGCCGTTATGCGCTTGAAGTTGGCTCCCCCGGAATCGACCGCCCATTAACGCGTACCCACGATTTCGAAACCTACAAAGGCTTCGATGCCAGAATTGAAATGGCGCTACCAGTAGAGGGTCGCAAGCGCTTTACAGGCCATTTGATGGGTCTGGACGGTGATAATGTGATGCTACGAGTAGATGAGCGTGAATGGGCGCTGCCCGCAAGTGCGATTCAATCTGCCAAGCTGGTGCTAACCGATGCGCTGATAAAAGCATCGCAGGCACAAATGAAAATCAATGATGCGGCGTCGGTGGCGCCTGATGTTAAAACACAAACCAACTAGAGGATACCATGGCCAATCAAGTAATTTACGGTTCAGTCGAATTGTTGCAAATCGCAGAAGCAGTGGCGCGTGAAAAGAATATCGATCGCGAAACCGTGATTGAAGCAATGGAAAACGCCATCTCCATAGCAGGCCGTAAAAAATACGGTAACGAGCGCAATATCAAGGTGGATATCAACCGTAAATCAGGCGAAATCAAAATTACCCGCGTGACCGATGTGGTAGAAGTCGTTGAAAACGAAATGCAGCAGATTTCTCTCGCCGATGCGCAAGAGAAAGACAAAAAACTCAAAGTAGGCGATCAAATTATCGACGATCTGCCACCAATTGATTTTGGCCGTATCGTTGCCCAAACGGCTAAGCAGGTAATTGTACAAAAAGTACGTGATGCTGAGCGTGACCGCCAATATGACGAGTTCAAAGACCGCATTGGCGAAATCGTCAATGGGGTGGTGAAGCGCGTGGAATATGGCAATGTGACCGTGGATTTTGGTCGTGCAGAAGCCGTCATTCGCCGCGATGAGCTGATTCCGCGTGAAACTTTCCGCAAAGACGATCGCATCCGCGCGTATATCTACGATGTGCGCCGCGAAAAAACTGGCCCACAAGTATTCTTAAGCCGTGTACGCCCAGAATTTATGGCTAAATTGTTTATGCAGGAAGTGCCCGAAATTTACGACGGCGTAATCGAAATTCGCTCCGTTGCTCGCGACCCTGGATCGCGCGCTAAAATCGCTGTGATGAGCAACGATCCTAGCGTAAACCCTGTGCTTTCATGCGTCGGTGTGCGTGGATCACGCGTTCAGGCAGTAGTATCTGAGCTTCAGGGCGAAAAAGTCGATATCGTGGAATATGCGGAAGATCCAGCAACCTTCGTTGTTAACGCGCTTTCTTCGGCAGAAGTAAGCAAGGTGGTGATTGATGAAGATAATAACCGCATCGAAGTGGTAGTTGCCGATGACCAACTCTCACTCGCGATTGGTCGCCGTGGCCAGAACGTGCGCCTTGCCTCGCAGCTTACGGGCTGGAGCATTGATATCCTTACCGAAGAAGTAGAATCTGAGCGCCGCACACAAGAATTCAATAAACTTTCCACCATGTTTATTGAAGCCCTCAACGTGGAAGAAGTGATTGCCCACCTGCTTGTGACAGAAGGCTTCACTTCGATTGAAGAAGTCGCTTATGTGCCGGTCGAAGATTTGGCGCAAATTGAAGGGTTTGATGAGAATATCGGTGAAGAACTCCGCAACCGCGCAGCAGAATTCATCGAGCAACAAACAGCTGAAAACGAAGCCAAGCTGAAAGAAAGCGGTGTTGAAGAGGCACTCATGAAACTCGAAGGCTTGACCCTTGAGCAAGTCAAGAAACTGGCCGAAAACGACATCAAAACCATGGATGATTTTGCAGGACTTGCAACCGATGAATTTTTTGAAATCGTGGGCAGATGCGATTTAAGCGACGATACGGTTAGCGCCATGATTATGAAAGCCCGCGAAGCGTGGTTCGCAGGCGAGAAATCGGCGTAAAAGTTAGCACAGGCGAGGGCGGCCATGCCAGAATCCGAGCCAAAATCAGACGATACTACCCGTCAATGCATTGTAACGCGTGAGCTGCTGCCTAAACAGCAGCTCATCCGCTTTGTCGTTGCTCCCGATGATACGGTGACACCTGATTTAGCCTGCAAATTGCCAGGTCGCGGCTTGTGGGTGAAAGCCGATATGGCATCGGTGGCGCAAGCAGTTGCCAAACAGGCATTCTCGCGCGCCGCCAAGCAGCAGGTGCGTATTCCAGAAGGGCTTGTAGCAAGGGTAGAATCGTTACTTCGCAAGCGTGCTTTTGAAGCGTTGGCGTTGGCACGAAAAGCAGGGTTGGTAACTGCAGGATATGAAAAAATTTGCACCAAATTAGCCTCAGGATCCGCAGTATGCCTTATTCACGCAAGCGATGCAGGTGCAGATGGGGTGAAGACACTTAATGGCAAAGGGCGTGACCTTCCCGTGTTTAGTTTTTTCACTCGCGATGAGCTGTGCCAAGTCACTTCGCGCGAGAATGCAGTGCATTTGGTCTTAAGCGCAGGTGGGGCAAGTGCATTTTTTATGAGCGAAGCTCGCCGTTTTGCTGGATTTTCTTAAAAATGGGGGCTATAAGCCCAACTCCCCATAAGGGTAATTGCAGCACTAACAGAGAAAAATACCGTATTCCATGAACGATTCGCAGAACAAAAAAGATACACTTAAAGTTGCTCCCACCACGCTTTCGCTGACCAAAACAGTGGAAGGTGGCAAGGTGAAGCAGAACTTCCAGC
Source organism: Rickettsiales bacterium (assembly GCA_027489915.1). GTDB lineage: Bacteria > Pseudomonadota > Alphaproteobacteria > Rickettsiales > UBA3002 > JAIXZB01. The sequence continues at coordinate 3,970 of JAIXZB010000131.1, forward strand.
GCGGCAAAAGCAAAACCGTAACCGTGGAAGTAAAAAAGACCCGCACTTTCGCGCGTACTAATACAGGCACCGAAAATATGGTGGAAGTGAACCGGGGTGCAACCGATGCAGCTAAACAGCGCATACTGAACAAAGCCGAGCAGGAAGCCCGTCTGCGTGCACTTCAGCATGCCGATAAAACCGGTGATGCACTAAAAAGTATTCCACTTGCGCGCCGCGAGATGGTGGAAGAGGTTGAGGTTGAAGAAGAAATCGAACCTATCGAAGAAGTTGCAATCGAAGAAGAAGTGGAAGTAGCTGTTGAAGAAGTGACAGTCAAAGCCTCGCCAGCCAAACTCATGGCACGCCAGCCACTTGATGATATTACTGCGCGCAATTTAGCTGCGCTTCGTGATATGCCTTCTAATAAAGTGGCAACCGCTACAACCACGGAAGCTGCACCTAAAAAAGCACTTTCCCCTGCGAAAAAAGCGGGTGTTGTTGGTAAGCCTCGCGAAGATGATTCATCAAGTGAAGTTAAAGTAAAAGATAGCGAATACCGCCGTTCAGGTAAACTCACCATCGCCCAAGCACTTGGTATGGATGGTGAAGAGCTCAAGGTACGCTCGCTTGCGCAAGTCAAGCGCCAGCGCGCAAAAATTGCCAAGAAGGCAGAAGGCACTCCTTCTGCACAGCAAGAAAAATTCTCACGCGAAGTTGTTATTCCTGAAGCGATTAGCGTTGCAGACCTTGCAAATCGCATGGCAGAGCGTACAGTAGATGTGATTAAAATGCTCATGAAACTCGGCACCATGGCAACCCCGCAACAAGCGATTGATGCCGATACAGCCGAAATTGTTGTTACAGAATTTGGGCACAAAGCCCGCCGCGTTGCAGAATCAGATGTCGAAGAATCGCTCGTGCGTGATGTGGATTCTGACGAGAGCATGACACCGCGCTCAGCGGTAGTTACGGTGATGGGCCACGTCGATCATGGTAAAACCTCATTGCTTGATGCATTCCGCTCCACCGATGTGGTGGCAGGCGAGGCGGGCGGCATTACCCAGCATATCGGTGCCTATCAGGTAACGGTAAAATCGGGTGATAAAATCACATTCCTTGATACACCGGGCCATGAAGCCTTCACGGCTATGCGTGCACGTGGTGCGAAGGTAACGGATATTGTAATTCTCGTGGTCGCGGCTGACGATGGCATCATGCCACAAACCGAAGAGGCGATAAATCACGCCAAAGCTGCAGGTGTTCCAATCATTGTGGCGGTGAATAAAATCGATAAACCTGATTCTGATCCACAGCGCGTGAAAACTGCGCTGATGAGCTTTGGTTTAGTACCCGAAGAATTCGGTGGCGATGTGCAGGTGGTAGAAGTATCCGCAAAAAATCGCATTAACCTTGATAAACTTGAAGAAGCAATATTGCTTCAGGCAGAAGTGATGGGGCTCAAAGCCAATGCTGATCGCAAAGGCACAGGAACCGTGATTGAGGCCAAAGTAGATAAAGGGCGCGGAACGGTGGCAACATTGCTGGTGCAACGCGGTACCCTTAAAGTGGGCGATATTGTGGTAGCAGGCGCCGCTTATGGCCGTGTGCGCGCATTGGTGAATGATAAGGGCCAAAGCGTTGCGGAAGCGGGCCCAAGTATTCCTGTGGAAATTTTAGGACTCGATAGCCCACCCGATGCAGGGGATGAATTTGCGGTGGTTACTTCCGAAAAAGAAGCGCGCGATATTACTGAATACCGCCGTAATAAGGAAAAACGCCGCGTTGTGGCTGCGGGTTCGAAATCGATGGAGCAGTTGTTTGCCGATGCAGGTAAATCAGCAGCTAAAGAACTTGCAATCATCGTAAAGACCGATGTGCATGGTTCAGCCGAAGCGATTGCTGGATCATTGATGAAATATAACGATGAAGAAGTAAAAGCAAAGGTGCTTCACTCAGCTGTAGGAGCAATCAACGAGTCAGATATTTCGCTGGCATCTGCGACGGGCGCCATGATTATCGGATTCAACGTGCGCGCTACTCCGAAAGCAAAGGAAATGGCTGCAAATCTTGGTATTGCGCTGCGCTACTACTCGATTATTTACGAGCTTATCGATGATGTAAAAGCGGCACTTTCTGGCCTTCTCTCGCCAGAACTGCGCGAGAACCTGCTTGGTTACGCCGAGATTCGTGAAGTATTCAATATCACCAAAGTGGGTAAAGTGGCGGGCTGTATGGTGACCGAAGGGCTCATCAAACGCGGTGCGAAAGTGCGCTTGTTGCGTGATAACGTAGTTATTCATGAGGGTACACTCAAAACACTTAAACGCTTCAAGGATGAAGTGAAAGAAGTGAAATCCGGCTTCGAGTGCGGGATGGCATTTGAGAATTACGATGATATGCGTGCAGGCGATATGATTGAAGGATTCGAAGTGCAGGAAATTTCGCGTACCGTAAGCGAGCGTCCTAAAACTGAAGTCAACGCCTAAGCGTTATTAACTGCGAGTTTTGTTATGGCAACACAGCCCAAGCCACCAACGCAACGCCAATTAAGAGTTGGAGAAGAGTTACGTGCTGTTTTAGCGCAAATGTTTGCCCACGGCGAAACCCATGTGGTCGAGTTGGATTCGGCATCGATTACGGTGTCTGAAGTGCGCATTAGCCCTGATTTAAAAAATGCAACGGCTTACGTGATGCCACTTGCTGGGCATAATAAAGAAATCGTTATGAAGGCATTAGCAGAGTATGCATCGCGTATTCGCCACTTAATGATTAAGCGCATTACATTGCGCACAGCACCAAAGCTTAGCTTCAAGCTCGACACCTCGTATGAAGTGGCGCACCGCGTGACGCAGCTTTTGAATGAAGTTAAGAAGGCTGATGAAGTGCGTGACACCGAGATGTAATGAGTAAAATTCAAAAGCGCCCTCAATTGCCGATACATGGCTGGCTAAATCTTTATAAGCCACTTGAAATTTCTTCTGCAGGCGCTGTTGCGAGAGCTAAATGGCTCACCCAGGCTGCAAAAATGGGGCATGCTGGCACGCTGGATCCGCTAGCCGATGGGGTATTGCCGCTAGCGCTCGGGGAAGCTACCAAAGCAACTTCACTTCTCATGAATGCACGCAAAACCTACCTTTTTACAATTCGTTGGGGGCAATCCACCACCACTGATGATCGAGAAGGGGATGTCGTTTTAGAAAGAAATGAACGTCCAGCAAAAAATTCTATTCATCTTATATTAAATGATTTTATTGGCGTTATTCAGCAGATGCCACCAGCGTACTCTGCATTAAAAGTAGATGGTAGGCGCGCTTATGATTTGGCGCGCTCGGGAGAGAATGTTGTTTTGTCCAAGCGTTCAATAAGTGTCTATAGGCTGGATCTGGTGGGTGAGCCAGAGCAAGACTCAGCACAGTTTAGGGTAGAGTGTGGCAAAGGCACGTATGTGCGTGCATTGGCGCGTGACATCGCGACGAAGCTCGGTACTGTAGGCCATGTCAGTAGCCTAACCCGCGAGGCGGTAGGAAGATTTACCTTAGAAAACGCGATTTCTCTGGATTTTCTGGAAAAATCTGTGCATAACGCCAACGCGTCTGGAGGGGAAAATCCCCAAAGGCCGTGGCTTTTGCCTATCGCTTCTGTGCTGGACGACATCTTGGCAGTGGAATGCGATGAGGCGAGCATTGCGCGATTACGCTTCGGACAGCAAGTCCCAGCCCCTTTCATTTCTGCCCCAATGGCACAAGTGGCGGTGTTGAAAAATGGCGAGATTGCAGCACTTTGCGAGGCGATTTATTCTCCGCAAGGCATAATGCTTAAAACGAGTCGAATGTTTAATCTTTAAAAAATAGGAGTCACCGATGTCGATTACTGCAGAACGTAAAGAAGAAGTCATCAAAAGCAACGCGCAAGCCAAAGGCGATACAGGTTCACCTGAAGTGCAGGTCGCTATTTTAAGTGAGCGTATCGCGGCACTTACCGAGCATTTCAAAACCCACAAAAAAGATCACCACTCACGTCGTGGTCTGCTGATGATGGTAAGCCGTCGCCGCAGCCTGCTTGATTATCTGAAAAACAAAGATGCAAGCCGCTACACCGCGCTGATTACCAAGCTCGGTATTCGTAAATAATATAATAAAGTGGGCTTGCGTGCTAGGTGTGTACACCACGCAAGCCCATTTGTCGGTTCGTGTACACACAGGCAATTGCCCGCCTGGATGGTTGGAGATAGGTATTTTCAGCGGTAGGTAGGGAGAGAGAAAGAGAAAACTATGTTTAACATTACACGTAAATCTATTGAATGGGGCGGTCGTACCCTAACACTCGAAACCGGTCGCATCGCCCG
>JAIXZB010000042.1 GCA_027489915.1 Rickettsiales bacterium
GCCAACGCCAGATTGCTCGGCAATGTCCATGGCGTGGTTGTCCATGCTATAAGGTAATAATTTTCGGCATCAGGCGCGCCTTGTGGCTTCTCCTTCAACCTAAACTTCACATATGCCGCTTTGTCTTCCTTCTCGCGGGTGGCGTTATCGAGCCTGATTTCGAAGTTGGAAAGCGGGGTTTCCGCTGCCCAGCTATAGGGCATCACGCGCATGGCTTCGTAGACATAGCCTTTGTCGTAAAGCTGCTTGAAGGCCCATAGGCACGACTCCATGAAATCGGTGTCCATGGTTTTATAGTCATTATCGAAATCGACCCAGCGCGCCTGACGATTCACGTAATAGCGCCATTCATCGCGGTAACGGTTCACGCTGCCACGGCAGTGTGCGTTGAATTTATCGATGCCATACTCGATGATGGCGGCACGGCCTGAAATCCCCAGTTCCTTTTCCGCACCCATTTCGGCGGGCAGGCCGTGGCAATCCCAGCCGAAGCGGCGCTCAACGCGTTTTCCCTTCATGGTGTGATAGCGCGCCACGGCATCCTTCACATAGCCTGTCAGCAAATGGCCATAATGCGGCAAGCCGTTGGCAAAGGGCGGGCCATCATAGAACACAAAGGCATTATTTGCGGCAGGGCGCTGGGCTACGGAAGCTTCGAACACGCGATTAAGTTGCCAGAAATCCAGCACCTTGGTTTCAAGTTCGGCAAAATTGGGGTTTGCATCAGGGGTGGAGTAAAGTGGAGTGGTCATGCGCTTCAATCGGTTGATGTGGTGAATCGGCGCTGAATCATCCACAGATTGCACGGGAAAACAAGTGCAGGCTTCGCTATTATTCCGATTCATTCTGGCGTATTGCCAAAACCGTGTAAACTGCGTAAAGCATCAGCAGTATTGGGCTCAACCAGACACACAGCAATGCAAGAATGAAATTCATGATAAATAGAGTACTATGCAGCGGGCCATTAAACAACCATAAGTTGTATTTATGAGCCAACAGCGCCTTACTGAGCGATTATCTTCCTATTGGTCAATGCATAGAAACGAAGGTATTTGCCCAGAATTTCAAAGGATTTCCAAGGCATCAATTGCCGATGTCTGGCCTAGCTGCCTCGTGATTAAATTACAACCATCAGGCGAGTCTGGGTTAGCGCGCTATCAGTTTGCTGAAATAGGTGATCTGGCGCGTTCCATATTCAAAGATGACCCCACAGGGCAGTATTTCACGACCAACATGAAAGTAATGCCTGCAGCACGCCTCATACGCCGCATTGGAGAACTTGAAGTTACAAGCGAACCGTTGATGGATGAAGGGCAGTTTGTGAATGAAAAAAATAAAATCGTCAAATTTCGTTCGTGTCTTTTGCCTTTTGGCAGCAACGGTAAAGTAACGCACGTACTTGCAGGGTTGAGCTGGCGCGAGTTTTAATCTTGCACCGCATGCGCATTTCGCTAGCGTGGTGTTTTGATTATAAGGAAGCGACATGAAACCTGAAACCATTCTTACCAGCATTGGCCGCGACCCTAAGCGTGATTGGGGTTCGGTGAACCCTCCTGTGCATCGCACCTCAACCATTCTGTTTGAAGATTTCGAATCGTTCGAAGCGCATGCGGCGGGTAAATCCACCCGTCCTGGCTATGGGCGCGATGGCACACCCACCACCGAATCGCTCTGCAAGGCGATTGCGCATTTAGAAGGTGCCGATCAATCATGGATTTTTTCATCAGGGCTTGCCGCTATCAATGGAGCGTTTCAGGCGTTTTTGAGTGCAGGAGATCACGCACTGGTGAGCGACACCGTGTACGGCCCCACACGCCGCTTGTGCGACTATGAATTAAGCCGTTTTGGCATCGAAGTAACCTATTACGACCCAACCATAGGTGCAGGTATTGAAGCCTTATTTAAGCCCAACACCAAACTGGTTTTCTGTGAAAGCCCGGGGTCACTCACCTTCGAAATGCAGGATATTCCTGCGATTGCAAAAGTAGCGCATTCACATGGTGCAATTGTTGTGGGCGATAACACATGGGCGACCCCGCTTTACATGAAGCCCTTTGATTTAGGTATCGATATCTCGATGCAATCGGCCACCAAGTATATGGGTGGGCATTCGGATATGGTAATGGGCGCGCTTTCGTGCCGTGGACCGCATGTGGAAATTCTCCAACGTTATTATAAAAACACAGGCGATTGTGTATCGGGTGACAATGCATACTTAGCACTGCGCGGCCTTCGCACCATGGGTGTGCGGGTGAAACAGCATCAACAAAATGCAATGGTTGTTGCCCAGTGGCTTTCGCAGCATGCGCAGGTGGAACGCGTATGCTACCCTGCCCTGCCCTCCGATGCAGGACATGCGCTATGGAAACGCGATATGCAAGGTGCGTGCAGCTTGTTTGGTGTGGTGCTGAAATCTTGTAGCCACGATGCACTGGCGCGCTTCATGAATGCGCTTCATCATTTTGGTATGGGCTATAGCTGGGGCGGTTACGAGAGCCTTATCATTGCCTATAAGCCTGCAACCATGCGCACGGTTACTTCCTGGCCCACAGATGCGGTAATGTTGCGTATGCATATTGGTCTTGAAGCACCAGAAGATTTGATTGCCGATTTAGCGCAAGCGTTTGAGGCAATGGCTGCTTAACTGCCAGATCTGCGTATCGCACTTATGCCAATGGTCACACAACACAGCACCATGGCGGCCACTACTATCATTGGCCCAGTAGGTGCATCCAATACGAGCGAACCATAGAGCCCTCCCGCAATAGAAAGCAACGCACACAAGATTGCCAAGCACGCCATGCCAGCAGGGCTTTTGGCAAGTGGGCGCGCCGCCGCTGCAGGCATAATAAGCAGCGCGGTGATGAGTAACACACCGACTATTTTTATGGCCAGCGCAACAGTGGCAGCAAGCAACGCTACCAATATAAAATTAAGCCGCATCACGGGGTAGCCTTCCACCGCTGCTAAACTTGGCTCCAAGGTGCTCAATACCAATCCATTCCAGAAAAAGAGAATCGTACAAAGGCCGATGAATGACAGTGCAGCTATGGTGATAATTTCAGCAGCGCTGACACTTAAAATATCGCCAAATAAATACGCGTTGATATCCATCTGTATGCTATTGCTCAAGGCAACACATACGATGCCAATGGCAAGTAATCCATGCGCTAATAACCCAAGCAGTGTATCGGCATGAAAGCGTACATCGCGCATGAGCGCTGCAAGCACTGCAGCCATCGATACGGTTACGGCAAAAATAGAAAGCGTCATGGGTAACGCCATGATGAGCGAGAGCGCCACGCCCAGCAATGCAGCATGCGACACAGCATCTCCGAAATAGGCCATGCGCCGCCACACCACAAAACACCCGAGCGGCCCCAGCAGTAGCGATAATGCGCCGCCTGCAAGAAGTGCATTGAGTATTATGGGGCTAAGCATGGGTGCATCCCTCCCCATGTTCGCCCTGCACAATATCGCCATGTACGGTATGATGATGATCATGGTGATGTGCGTAGGTTGCGAGCTGGCCTGCAACAGCACTGCCAAACAAAGCAATAAATTCGGGGTGACTCCCGACATGATCGGGCTTGCCCGAACAGCAAATATGATGGTTCAGGCACACTACGCGACTTGATCCTGCCATTACCACGAATAAATCATGCGACACCATCAGCACGCTCATATTGCGCTCTTTGGCGATGGTGTCGATGCATTTGTACAGCTCGCTCTGGCCGGTGATATCTACCCCTGATACAGGCTCATCCAGCACCAATATATCGGGATTGCGAAGAATGGCGCGCGCAATGAGTGCTCTGCGCATTTCTCCACCCGATAGCGCGTGAAGCGGGGTATTCATACGCAGTCCAATGCCTAATTGGTTCAATATATGCATAATAGATTGTTTGTTTTGTTGTAGCTTACCCAAATGAATAAACCCATCCAGCGTAAGTGGCATAATAGCGCTGACATGGCATTGTTGCGGCACATAGCCAATCTTCAGCCCCTGCACGCGTTCGATATGTCCTGCATCGGGTTTCACCAAACCCAGTAGCATTTTTAATAACGTAGTTTTACCTGCACCGTTTGGGCCGACGATCGTTACAATCTCACCGCGTGCTATCGACAGACTTACATTTTCCACCACATGCCGCGCACCGTAGCGCTTGCTTACCGCATGCGCTGCGAGTATGGGAGTGGTATGGTCGTTGTCATGCATCGTTTTATTACAGCAAGGTTTTATGTTGTTGCCCTTTGCTTATATGCCATCTTTGCAATGGCGCAAGTAGCATTGGCAGGCAGTGTGATCAGTAAAGTGGTGGTCATTCACCCACCAATTTTTCCACTGGTCGAAGATATAATGCGCGGTACAGGAAGCCCTCAATTGCTCATTCGCTCTGGGCAGGATACGCATCATTTCCAAATGAGCCCATCGCAAGCAAAAATGCTCGCGCAAGCAGATATCATCATTACGATCGATCGCGGATTGAGTGTATCCCTTGCAAAGCCCATTCAGCAGCGGGTTGCACAAGGTGCTACACTTATTGCGCTCACCGAACTAAATGGCGCAAATACGCTGCCTTTTCGTACCAAAAACCATTTCACACACGAGCATGAACACAATCACGGCTTCATCGACCCTCACATCTGGCTCGACCCAGTGCGTATGGCGAGCATTGTGAAGCAGCTTGCGGTTAAAATGGGCGAAGCGCACATGATGCATGATGCAACATACCGTGCTAACGCCGAGAAACTGGCACTGCGTCTGCGCGAAGAGGTCGATAATGGCATACGAAACATACTGGCATCCAAAAGACCTGCACCTAAGTCTGAAACACTTGCATATATTACGTACCACGATGCGTATCAGTATTTTGAAAAGCGTTATAACCTTTCACCCCAAGGCTATCTGGCACAACGGCCGGAAGAATATATCGGTGCAAAAGCAATGAAATTACTCATGGAATCGGCACGTAAAACCAAGGTTCGCTGCCTTATTGCAGAATCCAAAGGCCCTATGGCTGTGCGATTTAGTATTTACACGCATGCAAAAATTATGGTGCATAGTCCCGAGCGTTTATACGATGCAAAAGACGCTCCATCAGCACCTTGGGTACGTAATGACTATGACAGATTGCTTGCAAAAACGGCCCGAGTATTCGCCGATTGCATTGGCGGCGATATTTAACGAAATAACGATCTGAAGCCATTTAGCTTTGGTGATTCACGAAGCGAGCGCCCAAACTTCCAGTCTTCGCTAAAAATTGTTAGCCCTAAGCTGATCGCGATGGCAGTAATCAGCAACACTCCAAGCAATACTCCAATTAGAAAATACAGCGGCACTCCAATATCTGGCGCCATATTGCCCGTATTTGCACCAAGCTGGAACCCTAAAGAAGCAGAAAGCAGTACACCTAAAAGCTCCGCTTTGCGCTCCAGTACGCCTGCAATCAATATCACGATAAGCATACTTACAAGCACCATATAAGGTGCGGCGGGGAATTGTGTTTTATCAAGCCCCACTGCATGACCCATCACAAGCATTGCCATAAGTGTTGCAGGAATAAATATTGGACCATCGCGGCCAATGAGTGATGCAATTAAGCCCAACAGCACACTGAAAGCGATATAAATGGGATGCTCAAGCGGCAAGGTAAAGCCAGCGCTAAGACCCGCACTGGCCGCTCCCGATGGCTGCATGATAACCATCGGCAAGGCACCAAGAACAAAAATACTTCCAAAAAAAAGAATGAATTTTCTGCTACTCATCGTAAGCTACACATACCATCTGGCGTTATATCGCCTTGTCGCAGGATAGTTCCTGTCTGAGAAGTATATTACGCTTGAGGGAATTTAATTTCAACAGGAACAGCAGAGGGGCCACCTCTGAAGTCCATTATGGGATGTATGCGACATATCTTTTTATTAATCATGGGCTTGCTTGCTTTTTCAGCGCCATATTCTTGGGCTGCTGAAGAAGGGGAAACGCATGAAATCACTATTCTGGCAGATGTTGCACTGCAATCACCCCTCGTTGAACTGGCGCGATTACATGCGCGCACCTATTCCATTCCCGTGAATGTTTGGTTTAAAAACACCGCTGAACTGGTCGAAGCGATTCGTGATGGCGCCGATGCAGATTTGGTCATCACTGCCGATGCCCAAGCCTTGCAAGCGCTTACAAACCTTGGTCAAATCGATGTATATGCCACCAAAACTATTGCTACCTGCCCTTTGGTTGTTGCTGTAGTTACTGACGCAGCAAAAACCAAACGGGGTATTACACTCGAATTGCTTGGCCTTACGCTCCGCAACACCAAACCACTTACGCTTGTTACGATTGCATCGCGTAATTCATCGGAAAATGAAATGAGTGCGCTTGCGCTTGCGCGCTCAGAAATATTTAAAGACCGCACTGTACGAATAATTGCCTCGCAGAATGTGGAAGATGCGAAGCGAAATATGAAGCGTTATAATGCACCTGCGTTATTGCTTGCAACGGATGTATTCTCCGATACATCGCTCAGCCTGTTGCAGCGATTTCCAAGCAACATCGTGCCACCTGCTGAATATAAAGCTGCTGTGCTTGCGGGCGATGCCATGAAAGATTCGCGCCAATTTATAACTTCTCTTGGATCGGAACCTTACCGCAACATTCTAGAGCGCTATGGTTTAGCTACTCCTGAAGCTTCAGCGCCTTAACCCGCAAGTGGCCAGCGGGCGCGTGGTTCAACGCTCATAGCATCGGTTTTGTTCAAGCGAAAACGCTCCAGTCCTGCCCATGCAATCATCGCAGCGTTATCTGTACATAAGGCAGGAGGAGGCACAACCAGCGACAACCCTGCTGCCGATGCAGTATCTTGTAATGCAGCTTTGATGGCCTGATTTGCAGCCACCCCTCCCGCAACAACCACGCAACTTAATTGGCTTTCCTTCATACGCCTTAGCGCAATAGATAATCTATCCTTTAACACATCGCACACTGCTGCTTCAAAGCTCGCCGCCATATCGGCTTTGTCTTGTTCACTTAGTGGATATTTTTTGGTTATCTCTTCAAGCGCAAGCCGCACTGCTGTTTTTAGGCCTGAAAATGAAAAATCAGCGGAGTCTGTGCCCATCATCGGGCGGGGGAGTACGAAACGTTTTGCATCGCCAGTGCGTGCCAACGTTTCCATCCTTGGCCCGCCGGGGTAGGGAATGCCCATCATCTTCGCGCATTTATCGAAGGCCTCGCCCAGCGCATCATCTCGCGTTGCACCCCACACGCGATACTCTCCCACACCGCGC
>JAIXZB010000104.1 GCA_027489915.1 Rickettsiales bacterium
CGTGAAACATTTTTATTTACGCTGCAGTTTGGCGGCGCTTGATGTGGGTGAGAACGGCTGCCAGAGCCGCAGGCGTCATCCCAGGAATACGGCCTGCTGCACCAATAGTGGCGGGGCGTGTGGCTTTGAGCTTATGGCGGATTTCGTTGCTGAGTGATCCGACTGTATCGTAATCGAGCGCATCGGGAATGGTGAGCGATTCATCGCGTTTGAACATATCGATATCGGCTTGCTGGCGCTCCAGGTAAGCGCTGTACATGGCTTCTATTTCTAACTGTTCGCGTACATCTGCACGTAGCCCTAAGAGTGCTGGCCATACACGGCAAATATCTTCGTAGGAGATATGGGCGTAGCCCAGCAATTCCAATGCATTACGACGAATACCATCGCGGTTGAGGGCGATGCCATGCGTTTTGGCTTGGGTGGGTGAAATGGAGGATGCCCGCGCTAAGCCCAATGCCGTTTCAATCAGTGCGGCTTTGGATTCATAGGCAGATTTGCGAGTGGAACCTACTGCGCCAATGGCGATACCACGAGCGGTTAAGCGACGGTCTGCATTATCAGGGCGAAGGCTGAGCCTGTATTCGGAGCGTGAGGTAAACATGCGGTAGGGTTCGGCGGTTCCTAAGGTGATAAGGTCATCTATCATAACGCCGATATAGGCTTCGGAGCGGTCTATAATAAACGGTTCCGCACCTGATGCAGCCAGTGCTGCATTGAGACCAGCCACCAGCCCCTGCCCTCCTGCCTCTTCGTAGCCAGTGGTGCCGTTGATTTGCCCTGCGAGATACAGACCCGAGATGGCTTTGGTCTCGAGCGTGGGCTTAAGGGCACGTGGATCAACATAATCATATTCAATCGCATAACCTGGGCGGATGATATGGACATGTTCTAGTCCCGCGATGGAGCGAATCATGTCTTCCTGCACTTCGGCGGGGAGTGAAGTGGAGATACCGTTGGGATACACAGACACATCGTCAAGCCCTTCAGGTTCAAGGAAAATTTGGTGGCGTTCTTTCTCCGAGAAACGCACGACTTTATCCTCGATGGACGGGCAATAGCGTGGGCCGATGGATTCGATTTGCCCAGAATACATAGGCGCTCGGTGGAGGTTGGCGCGGATAATTTCGTGGGTTTTGGCCGAGGTGTGGGTGATGTAGCATTGGATTTGCGGCACTGTCACTTTTTCGGTGAGATACGAGAAAGGCTGTGGTGGGTTATCACCTGGCTGGGGGGTCAGGCCTGCCCAATCGATGGTGCGGCCATCGAGCCGTGCGGGGGTGCCCGTTTTGAGGCGACCCAGGGGAAGATTGAAGCGCTTGAGGGTGTTTGATAGCCCGATGGAGGGCTTCTCCCCTACTCTGCCTGCTGGTGTTTTGACCTCGCCGCAATGGATGAGGCCATTGAGGAAGGTGCCCGTGGTGAGGACAACTTTGGGGGCTGTGTAATGTTGACCCGTAGCGCCGATAACGCCTTGAATGGCGTTGGTTTCGGATAGGATAAGGTCTTCGGCCGCATCGGAGAGGATGGTAAGGGTGTCGTATTCGGCGAGGATAGATTGGACCGCCTGACGGTAGAGTTTGCGATCGGCCTGAGCGCGGGGGCCGCGAACGGCGGGGCCTTTGGAAGCGTTGAGCATGCGGTAATGGATGCCTGCGCGGTCGATGGCGCGGCCCATGACGCCATCCAGCGCATCGATTTCTTTGACGAGCGTGCCCTTGGCGATGCCACCAATGGCGGGGTTACACGACATTTCGCCAATGGTGCTGGCTTTGTGGGTGAGCAAAAGCGTGCGAGCGCCTAGGCGCGCTGAAGCCGAGGCTGCCTCGGTTCCCGCGTGGCCGCCGCCGATGATGATAACGTCGTAGCTGTGTGGTGTGGTGTTCATAAGCCGTAGGCTTATAGAGGGTTTGTGTGGGTTGTAAAGGCTTGAAAATGTTTCACGTGAAACATTTGCATTCTGAGAGGGTGATTTTTTAAATGCATTGTTTCACGTGAAACAATGGTGAAGTCTTGGAATGGCTATTTCCCAATACAAAAACTTGAAAAAACAATATCTAACACGTCATCGACTGTGATGTTGCCGGTGATGGTGGCAAGGGCGCGGGCGGCTAAGCGGAGTTCTTCGCCGTTTAGCTCTAAGGGCGTGTCAGGTGAAAAATGGGCGAGATGGGTGCGGCATTGTTCGAGCGCGGTGCGGTGGCGCTGACGGGTGATGAGGCTGCTTTCTGCGCCCGTATAACGCGAGGTGATATGGGTGGTGATAGCGGAAAGTAACGCATCTATCCCCTCCCCGGTATGGGCAGAGAGTGTTAGCATATCGGGTTTTATCCGCTCGGGTGCGGTATCGGATTTGCTGAATATTGTGAGGGTGGTTACGCCCGCTGGTGCTAGTATATCATTCAACGATTCCGTGTTCGTAGTGATATCGAACAAGCGAATAACCAGCTCGGCTTTGCTAGCGCGTTCGCGGGCGCGGCGGATGCCTTCGATTTCAATTTCCCCCCTGCCCTCGTGCAACCCTGCCGTGTCGATTAAGGTGACAGGGAAACCACCTATATCGAGATAAACTTCTAACATATCGCGTGTGGTGCCTGCCTCGGGCGATACGATGGCAATTTCTCGTTTGGCGATGGTGTTGAGCAATGTGGACTTGCCTGCATTGGGGGGGCCGATGATAACGATTTCGATTCCCTCGCGTAGGCGCTCGCCGCGGTTTCCATCGCCAAGTGCGGTATCGATTTCATAGATGAGCGCGGTAATCCCCTCTTCTACTTCGCCCATGACGGACTGCGGGATATCTTCATCGGGGAAGTCGATATAGGCTTCTAGCAATGCGAGGGTACGCAGTATGCGGCTGCGCATGGTGTCGTAGCGTTTGCCGAGGTGCCCTTGCATTTGACGGGCGGCTTGGCGGGCTTGGGCGGTGGTTTCGGCGTCTATTAAATCGGCCAAGCCCTCGGCCTCGGTTAAATCCATTTTATTGTTCAAAAAAGCGCGGCGCGAGAATTCGCCTGCTTCAGCCAAGCGAAAATGGGGCAGGGTGCCAAGCAGTGCAAGCAATTCGCTGATGATAGCGCGGCTGCCATGGGTGTGGAGTTCCACCACATGTTCGCCAGTGAAGCTGTGGGGTGCGGTAAAGGTAAGGATGAGGGCGCTATCGATGGTTTCGCCTGAGGTGGGATGGCGCAGGGTGGCGAGGGTGGCTGTACGGGGTGTGGGTGGGGTAATGGCGAATAGTGTGAGTGCATCTGCCGCGTGGGGGCCTGATATGCGCAGCACTGCAACGCCGCTTTTTAGCGGGGCGGTAGCAAGTGCGAAAATGGTTTGGTTAGGATGTGACATGCAGCGTTCAGGATTCAGGATTCGTGGAATACAGTATGGGAAAATAGTGGTTAGGGCTAGGGATTTGAAATGGATGGCGACGTTAGCGCGCGCGGCTAGGTGTGTTTGAGAGCGCAGGATTATCGCTTGCATTGATAATGCTGTGATAGCGCACGGATAGGGGCTGTAGTTCGCCTGCGCGCGTGTAGCCACGGATGAGTACTAAGGGTGCGATTTCGTCTGATGATGGTTTTGGAAAAGAGCCGTAACGTCCAAAATCCGTCATATCCATGCGTTGAAAGGCAGCCTCTATGGATTCTCCCTGTGCGTTGATGTGGGCTGGGTAATACAGCACTCCTTCGCGCTGCGTAAAGCTTCCGGTGGGGATTTGATAATAGCGTTGATTGGAACTGGCATTGAGAAGATGCGGATGGATGGGGCAAAGGGCAATTGTTTCTTCCGCTGTGCAATCTAGATAAGGAATAATCGTGTTTGCGGGTAATACATCAAGAGATGTTCCGCCTGTTTTTGGTGGGAGCAACGCACTGTTTTTTGCGGCGGCTGTCTCTAC
>JAIXZB010000195.1 GCA_027489915.1 Rickettsiales bacterium
ACCTTGCGAACCGCGAGAATTTCATTTATCCCGTATTGATAGGGCGTAACATGATGACGCATGCGAATTTGGTGGTAGACCCTTCGCGTGCATTTCTTACCAAGCCTACCTGCAAACCTCAGGCTAAGGAATAGTTCTTTCTATGCGCTCACTTCGCGTTTTTATTCTTGCTGCGATTCTCACGGTTGTTGGGTTCTCGATTTTTCTCTACAAGCACCTGACACTGGAATTTCCGCTTACGCCTCAGGTCACGTATAATAGCTGGCACGTGGAAGCGCGGATTGATTTGGCATCGAAGAACCGTTGGCGCGCAAGTGGTGAACCCTTGCTGTTTGCCATGCAGCTTCCCCATGCATCGGATCGTTTTGCACTGGCCGATGAAACCACCGTTGCTAGCGGATTTGGCTACGATGTGGCGGAAAAAGACGAAGCAGGAAACAGGTTAGCGGAGTTTTCAAAACGCAAACCTAGCGGTAGTGAAACAATTTTTTACCGCGCCATTGTATATGAACTCGATTCTCCTTCGGAATCACCGGTGATGCGGCCAGAAGCGCCTAATTCGCCTTACAGCAAGCGCAACCGCCCTCAGGCGGAAGATAGCAAAGAAGAGGCACCGATTTATGTAGCGATTGATGCGCTGATTGAAGAAGCAAAAGATAAATCCGCAAGCTCGCAAACCTTTGTGCGCGAAATTTACCGCTTAGCGCGTGCGGTGAATGACGACCGTATCCAGCTCATCCGCGACACGGTGGATGTGCGATTGACCGATTCTGAAATCGCCTCGATGCTGCTTCAAGCCGATAACATCCCCACACGCAATGTGCATGGGTTGAAGCTGGGCTCAGGCCAGCGCAAAGCCGATTTTGTGAAGTGGATGGAAGTATTCTTAAACGGCAAATGGCGCAGCATTGACCCTGTAACGGGCAGTTTTGGACTCAAGGATAAATACCTAGTATGGTGGTATGGTGATAAAGAATGGTTTTCGGTGACCGGTCAGGCGAAAGCGAAAGTAACGCTTTCGGTGCAGCAGAACACCAACCCCGCACTCACCCGTGCGATATGGAAAAGCGGCCAGTTCTCTAGCCTGCTCATGAAGTTCTCGCTCTACAATCTGCCAATCGATACGCAGCTTGTATTCCATGTGCTACTCATGATTCCGCTAGGTGGCGTGGTGCTGGCGTTCATGCGGCAGGTGATTGGTATCAAGACGTTCGGAACATTCATGCCAGTGCTTATCGCACTCGCTTTCCGCGAAACGGGACTATATGCGGGGTTGGTGTTGTTTTTGGTGGTGGTTGCACTGGGGCTGATTGTGCGCTCGTATTTTGACCATTTGAAATTGCTGCTGGTGCCGCGTTTGGCCGCCGTGCTGACGGTGGTGGTGATTATGCTCTCGTTCATTGCCGTGATTACGAACCAGCTAGGCGTTACGGTGGGGCTGTCGATTTCGCTCTTCCCGATTGTGATTTTGACTATGACGATTGAGCGCATGTCGCTGATGTGGGAAGAATATGGCCCGCGTGATGCGATTCGCACCTGCGCAGGATCGCTTGGTGCAGCGATAATTGCCTATTTCGCCATGAATAACGATGTGCTGGCGCATTTGATTTTTGCTTTCCCCGAATTGCTGCTGGTGGTGCTTTCGGTGAATCTGCTGCTGGGCCGTTACAACTACTACAAGCTCACCGAGTATATGCGCTTCAGGCAGTTGCAAAAATCGCTCGCAGCGCTCGAGAAAAAAGCAGCAGCGAACGCTAGTCCTGAGGCCCAAAAGGAATAACGCAATGGCGCTGTTTAGCGAGTTTTCCAAATATGGCATTATGGGTATCAACGCCCGTAACCGCGATTTTATTTCCGAGCAAAACCGCAGGCGTTTATATCCGCTGGTGGATGATAAGTTGGAAACCAAAAAACTGGCAATCGCTGCGGGTATCAATGTGCCAGAATTATTTGGGGTGATTGAATTCATCAGCCAATCGAATGAAGTGGCAACGATTGCGATGCCCAACACGCGCTTTGTGGTGAAGCCTTGCCGTGGCAGTGGCGGTAACGGCGTGATGGTGATTAAGGATGTGATTGGCGGCAATTTTCAAAAAGCCAGTGGCGAAATGGTGAGTGCTGCCGACATGCAGTATTTTATCACCAACGTACTGGGCGGAATGTATTCGCTTAAAGGTTCAAGCGACCGCGCGTTGATTGAATACGCGGTGCAGTTCGATCCGATATTTAACGAGATAACTTATCAGGGCGTTCCCGATATTCGCATCATTGCCTATAAAGGCGTGCCTGCGATGGCAATGTTGCGCCTGCCCACCCGCCAGTCGGATGGGAAGGCGAATCTGCACAAGGGCGGCATCGGTGTGGGGATTCGCATGGAATCGGGCACGACGATGTATGGCGTGCAAGGATCACGCTTTATCGATGTGCATCCCGAAACGCTTAAGCCTCTGGCAGATCGCGTAATTCCCAACTGGCCCAAACTGCTTGAGACCGCATCGAAATTTTATGACATTACTGGCCTTGGGTATGTGGGTGTTGATATAGTGCTGGATAAAGAAAAAGGCGCCATGGTGCTGGAGGCAAACGCGCGCCCCGGCATTGCGATTCAGATTGCAAACCGTTGCGGCTTGAAGGCACGCACCGCGATTATTGACCAGTATGATGTGAAGAAATTTAGTATGGAGCAGCGCATCGATTTTGCACTGACGAAGTTTGCGCATGATCCTAACGGCCTGAAACACATGGCGCGCTAAGACTTGTACTTCCAGCCTACACGCGCTATAGTGCGCGCAGAATGATACTCACCTAAAGGAATCCGCCACATGAAAATGAAGCATTTTTTCGTTATCGCATTCATACTAATTCTGTTTTATTCGTATGTGCAATTGCGCGCGAATTGGCCGTTCTAAAAATAAAATGGCGCTACCTTACGAGAGGTAGCGCCATTTTTTTGTGTCGGTATTAGCCTGCAATCCCAACCACTGAGTCGCGACCCGTAGGGAGTATTCCTGCAAACTGCTGTGGCAGTGGGCTGCCGATGGCAACCGTTGCATTAGCAACCCCAGCACCGCGAGCGGCGTTAGCAACTTCAGCAATCTGTGCCGCCATATCGCGCGGTGTTTCGAGCGAGGAAAGCTGTTGTGGGGCTAGTTTGTTGATTTCACGCAGTGCTGCAACCGCTTCGGCATTATCACGGATGATTTGCGGCGCACTGCTGGTGTTGCGAATAACCTGTGCCACTTGATCGGAACTCATGCGTGATGAAATAGCATCTGTCAGGCTGCTCACACCTGGAATGTTGCTCAGCCAGCTACCGCCTGTTTGCTGAGGTGCACGGGTTTGCTCTTCCATCCATTTCACGGCCACAGGATCTGCGAGTACACGCAGCACCGCATCGCCACGCTCACCGCGAATGAGGTTTATCATTTGCGCTTGTTGCGCGCGTGTATCGAGTGAGGAGATATCCGTTTTGCTTAAATAGTCACGCAGAGCCGAACGGTTATCTGGCTCGCCAAGGAAGGTTTGAAGTGCTTGACGTTCTGCAGTTCCCTCCGCAGGTAAGCGGCCCGATACGCGCAGCGCATCAATCGCACTTACTGCATCAGCGCGTTGCTGCTGTTGTGCAGGATTTCCCGATTGCACAAAGTTGGAAAGGGCAATGGTAGAATCGATATTCGGATAACGCACCGAACCATTCTGTTCACGCACAGGGGTAAAGAGAAGGCGTGTGTATGCGTTCTGCGGTGCGAGCTGTGCAACGGCACCCACCACTTCACTATTACCCAGTTTTGCGCGCACATCGGGGTTGCGAATAATTTCCAGTGCTCCAGTAAGGCTTGCACCGTTATTCAGGCGCGGCATGATTTGGCCGATGAGGGGTAGCATGTCGTTATTGAGCAAGGTGCGGTATGCTTTGCCATTCGCATTGTCTGCCTTGAGATCGGACACGATTTGAGTGAGTTGTTGGCGCGATAAGCTCGCCTGCGCAAGGGTGGTTTCATTCAAAGTTGGGGTGGCAATACGAAGCGACTCGAGACCTTCTGGCGAGCTTATCAGGGTTTTGAGTAAGTTAAAATCGATGCCTGCCCCTGCCCCTACAAGCTGTGATGCAATCTGCGTGATTAGTTGTGGGTGACGTGTGTTGATGATGCCAAGAATATCGGGGCGTGTGAGCATGGAGTTAATCAAGCCCTTGTTCGCTTCCACCTGTTCGGGCGTACCTTGCGAGAGGGTGGAGTTGATGAGTTGCCCAACTTGCGCGGTGTTAAGTTTATTTAACAGCAGTGCAGGCACTTCGCGGTCACGAAGCAACGCTAGTATAGATTGATTGGTAGCCGCTTGTTGCTCGGGCGTGCCTTGATTGCGCACACTGGTGAGTAGTTGGGTAATCTGCTCTCCATTCAATTTACCGATGAGCAGTTTAGCTTTGTCGGGAGATAAGGCGTTCGATAGGGTGATGCCGTTATCATAGAGGAAAGAACGCATTTCACGGCTGCCGAAAATGCGGGCAAGCGTGGCATCGCCGCCGAGACGCTGCTGAAATTTTGCAGGGTCTTCATCGAGAAATGCTTTACGGATGGGATCTTCAAAACCGAACATGGTGAAGAGTTTGCCGATAAGGGGCATAATGCCTACGCCAATGCTAGTATTTCCTGCCATTTCGGCACCTTGTCCCAGCCATTCGCCAATCTGGTTTTTCCATGATTCAGGCATGAACATGCTGGCAAGCCACATGATGCCGCCAATAATGGCGACGTTCCAGATCATATCAAAAACGGAAGAAATACCGTTCCATACATTTCGGATGGTGCTAACACCCTGATTGAGACCTGTTGCAGCAGCATTGATTTGTGTGAGTGGATCCATAATCATTCTCCTTACACTAAGGTATACCATTATCATGTGACGGTTGTGTGAAGGAAATGGGAAAAAGCGTGAGGGCGCGCTGAGGCTTGGAAATGCTGGGTTTTGGAGAAATTTGTGGCAAATTCATCAAACTGTCACGCATGTGGGGGTAGATATTTAGTATACCCTTAATTGAAGCATATCAGAGATACTATGAACGCACCTGTGCAGCCTGTTAAAAACGAGCAAGAACAAACCCCAGCGCCGCAGAATGCGGCAGCAGGCATTATGCCGCATTGGCTGGTGGAGAACTCTTCGCGCATCACCAATGCAGGGTTGATGACGGGTACGGCGATCATGCTGCATTCGGGCTATAGGGGAAAACAGATTTCAACCGATATCTGGAACGCACAGCTTAAAGAAATTGGCAATACACCAGGCATGACTTCGCAGCGTGCAGCAGCGCTAACGGATTTTAATATCAAAAATAAAAACATGCTGAAGCCCGGATGGCACGTGATGCGCACGGTGTATCTGCTTACGGCGCTCGCGAGCTTTGCGATTGGTGCGGCGTTCAAACGCAAAGAAGAAACGCCCGAAGAGCAAGAGCGCCTGAGCAATATGTCGCTGCCTGAATATATGCGTACACGGGTGCAGCAATCGTTTGACCCGCTCAATCACTCGCGCCAGACGGTGGGCGTGGTATCGGGCATTAGCGGTGCGATGGCGATTATGTCGGCTTTCACACAACCGGGAGGCATCAGCAAGGCGGAGTTGTATATTGGCTCGACTTTGGCTTCGGGCGGGGCAGCGCTGGCATTTTTGAATAACCCGCAAACCGCGCAGAACACCTTTAGCGCGCTGTGGCTGGCGCGTATTCCCGCGATTGCGGGAGGGTGGAAATCCTTCACCACGGCGCAGCCTGTATTTAAATCTCCGTTTCGGCATGAGATATTGGAATCGTCCGAGCATAAAACTGCCCGTGCTGCAGCCGCTGTGAATGGCGTGAAAAAACCGATATGGTTTGGCCTGTCTTCGAAAGAAGTGAAGGGGGAGGAGGCACTCAAAGCATTCGATGCCGCAGCAGGTGGACGCAAGCTTGAGTATGCACGTAATGACCTTGCCTATGTGACAGGGCAGATGATTAATTTAGGCAGCGCGCTGATTGGGTTTGCGGGTAAAGCGGCAGCGAAAAAGCCGCAGGACGCAGCACCCGCGACGAAGCCTCAGGATGCATTACCTCCAGTAATGCCGCCAGTAAAAGAACCAACTCCACCCGTGGCGGATGAAGCAATACCCGCAGCCACAATTCAGGCAGCCGCTGAGAACAGTGCAGAGAAATTACAGCCTGAGCCTGCAAAAAAACTGGGCACACGGATTTCTTGATATACTCGGATTGACGAGAAAAATGCTAGGCGCGTTGGCTGGTATTTTCTGCTGCATCATCGCTGAGTGGATGCGCAAGTAAATGCAGTATTTCACGAGGAACCACCTGCCAGAAATGGGCGCGGGTTGTTTCCCAATCATCGAGAATCGATTGCGCGTGGCGTGATTTGGTGTCGGCTACGAACTGGGTGATATGATCCTTCAGATGCGCTTGCCAATAGGTGCTTTCCACGCGCTGGTGTAACACAGTTTCGGGATTGATATGGCGCGCAAAGTGGCCTTCTGTGTCATACACAAACGCCATACCACCTGTCATGCCTGCACCGAAATTCACGCCTGTTGCGCCTAAAATAATTACCGTGCCGCCGGTCATATATTCGCAGGCATTGGCACCGGTGCCCTCGACTATCGCAAGCGCGCCGGAATTGCGCACACAGAATCGCTCACCTGCTTTACCGCTGGCGTAAAGTGTGCCTGAAGTTGCGCCGTACAGCACCGTGTTGCCGATGATACTGTTAGCAGCCGAAGGGCGAACAGAAGAGGGAGCAGGGGTGGCGATGATACTACCGCCCGATAAGCCCTTGCCGACATAATCATTCGCGCAACCGATAAGCTCGATACGGATGCCACGCGCAAGAAATGCACCGAGCGATTGCCCTGCCTGACCACGCAGCCGCAGGGTGATGTGATCGGGCTTAAGACGTGCAGCATCATACTCACGCGTTAGTACCGAGGAAAGACGTGTGCCGATGCTGCGATGGGTGTTGCGCACAGTGTAGGAAAGTTGAATTTTCTCGCCATGGCTTAGCATATCCCGCGCATCGGCGAGGATGGTGACGTCTAAGCTATCTGCCGGTTCGCGGCGTTGTTTGCTTGCGCGCTTGGTCGCATTTACATCACCACGCACGGGGCGGGCTTGGGTGAGAAGTGGCCCTAAATCGAGCGCGTCTAAATCATCCGATCCCTGATGCACTTGGTGCAGCAAATCACTTCTTCCCACAATCGCATCGAGCGAGTTATAGCCGATGGAGGCAAGAATCTCGCGCACCTCTTCGGCAATGAAATTCATCAGGTTGATGACTTTTTCCACCGACCCATCGAACTTCGCACGGAGCTGTTCATCTTGCGTGCAGATACCCACGGGGCAGGTGTTTGAATGGCATTGGCGCACCAGTAAGCAGCCCATGGCAACAAGTGCAAGTGTGCCTATCGCATATTCTTCTGCACCCAGCATGGCGGCAATCACAATATCGCGGCCTGTTTTGAGCCCGCCATCGGTTTGCAATATCACGCGGTGACGCAGCCCGTTGAGTGAGAGCACTTGATGCGCTTCGGCTAGTCCCATCTCCCACGGCACACCCGCATGTTTGATGCTGGAATAGGGCGAGGCACCTGTGCCGCCCACATGCCCTGCAATGACGATTTTATCGGCCATGGCTTTGGCGACACCCGAAGCAATCGTGCCGATGCCTGATGCGGCAACCAGCTTCACCGACACCATCGCTTCAGGGTTAGCTTGCTTGAGGTCATAGATGAGCTGGGCTAAATCTTCGATCGAATAAATATCGTGATGCGGTGGGGGTGAAATGAGGGTGACGCCCTTGGTGGCGTGGCGCAGACGGGCGATTTCATCTGTCACTTTGAAGCCTGGCAACTGCCCACCTTCGCCCGGTTTGGCGCCTTGTGCGACTTTGATTTGGATTTCACGGCAGGCGTTTAGATACTCAATCGTCACCCCAAAGCGCGCGCTTGCAATTTGTTTGATAACAGAATTGGCATTGTTGCCTTCCGCATCGGGTGAGAAGCGCTCTGCACCTTCGCCACCTTCGCCTGAATTGCTGGCAGCGCCGATGCGGTTCATGGCGATGGCGAGTGTTTTGTGTGCCTCGGGCGAAAGTGCACCCAGCGACATGGCAGGCGCTACGAATCGTTTGCGAATGGCGGTGGTGGATTCGACTTCTTCGACTGCAATCGGTGCGCGGTCGGTGCGAAGCGTGATGAGGTCGCGCAGATTGATGGGCGGCTGCGCGTATATACCTTCGGCGTAGCGTTTATACATACGGTAGGCACCTGTGCCGCAGGCGGTTTGTAGCGTGTGGATGAGATTGCCTTGATAGGCATGGGTTTCACCCGAAGCGCGGAATTTATAGAAGCCGCCAATGGGCAGTGGCAGCACGTTGTCTGAATCCCACGCTTCGCGGTGCAGCGACACGACACGTGCGGCAATGCCTTTGAGTCCAATGCCTGAGATGCGTGAAATGAGACCTGGGAAAAATTCGGTGATGAGCGAGCGCGCAAGCCCAATCGCATCGAAATTGCGGCCACCGCGATACGATACGACTACCGAAATCCCCATCTTCGACATGATTTTCAGCATGCCTTCATCAAGTGATTTTTTGTAGTTGGAGAGGGCTTTATCGAGCGTGATGCTACCAAGCTCGCCCTTCGCGTGACGCGCAGCAATCACCGATTCGGCGAGGTAGGGGTTGATGGCGGTTGCGCCCACCCCAATCAGCACGGCGGCTGAATGTACATCGAGCGTGACGGAGGAGCGCGCAATGATTGACATTTTTTTGCGGTAGTTGCGCCGCACCATGTGCGTGTGCAGTGCAGCGGCGGCAAGAATCATCGGTATCGCAGCACGAGCGCTATCTGCATGTTCATCGGTAAGCGTGATGATGTGCTTGCCCTGCGCGAGTGCGTTATCGGCGTTCTCGAGCATCGCGTCAATTCCACGGCGGAGTGCATCGGGCGCATCATCTGCGTCGAACAAGGCATCGATAACGGCGATGTCACTTTCCATTTTGCTGCGCACCGCTTCGTATTCGTGGGTGAGAAGGAAGGGGGATTCAAGCTGCACGATATGGCTTAAATCGCACTGCGGGCCGAGTATATGTTCGACAGGCCCGAGGCGCGTGAGAAGCGACATGACACGGCGCTCGCGTATCGGGTCAATCGGCGGGTTGGTGACTTGTGAGAAATGCTGGCGGAAGAAATGATGCAAGCCACGGTAGCGGGTGGATAAAATCGCAAGTGGTGTATCATCGCCCATCGAGCCGATAGGCTCTTTGCCCTCATGCGCCATGGGGAGTAAAATCGTATCGATTTCTTCTGAGGTGAAGCCTGCCGCATGGGCTTTGCGGGTGAGCGTATCGCCAGTGACGTAGCGCGCAGTATCGAGCGCCACAGAAGGTAAATCGGCTTCAACAATCAGCCCATCCACCCACTGCGCGTAGGGATGTTCTGCAGCCAAGCGCGATTTCATCTGCGCGTCTTCGATTAGTTCGCCCGTGTGTAAATCCACGGCTAAAATATCACCCGGCCCAAGCTGTCCGTAACGCACCACATCGCCATCTGCCAGTGGCACCATGCCCACCTCAGATCCTGCTATGATAAGCCCATTTTTGGTGATGCTAAACCGCATCGGGCGCAGGCCGTTTCTGTCCATCCCTGCGAATACATAGCGCCCATCGGTGCCAACGAGAGCTGCTGGTCCATCCCAAGGCGACACTAAGCAGGTGAAGTATTCGAACATTGCTTTTTGATCGGCTGGCATATCGGTATCCGACGCCCAAGCGGGGGGAATCATGAGCAGTTTGGCCATGGGGGCAGGGCGTCCTGCGCGCACTAGTAATTCCATCACTGCATCAAGCGCGCCTGTGTCAGAT
>JAIXZB010000159.1 GCA_027489915.1 Rickettsiales bacterium
TCCCAGTGGTGCGCGTATTATTTATAGCGAAGCCTCCACCGCCATCACCAAAGATCTAAAAAAACATATTGAAGGACTTCAATTGCTGCTTGGCACAAGCGGCACACATGCAATGCTTACTATCGACTTTTCTCTTAAAAATGTGCCTTTTATTTCCGAAATCACTATTGCGAAATTTAATCCAGAACACCCTAACTATAAAGGTTCAGCTCAGGCGTTTGAGAAGCTCAATGGCATGCTCGGAAAACACACCCCAAACCTCATGAAATTTGGTGGCATGGAGAGCGCACGCGATGCTCACAAGGGAAACTGGGTATTCGACACCGAACAGGTGCAGATTATTACTTCAAAACTGCCAACCGTCGCAGAAAAAGTAGCTGGGCGTGCTTAGAAATACTTATCTGCCGCACTTAAGTATTGCTGTACATAATCCTTTATACCATCCTCCAAACTGGTGAAGGGCGTAGTATATCCCGCCGCACGCAATTTATCGATTTTGGCTTCGGTGAAATACTGGTATTTGGGCTTGAGCGTTTCCGGCATATCGAAATAGGTAATGGCAGGGGTTTTGCCGAGTGCAGTAAACACTGCATTCGCTAAATCCTTGAAGCTACGCGCCTGCCCCGATCCCACGTTGAATACACCCGAGACTTTGGGATTTTTGAGCAGCCACTGAATCACATGCGCGCAGTCTTTCACGTAAATGAAATCGCGCATCTGGCCGCCGTCAGGGTATTTGGGGTTATAGGATTTGAACAGATGCACGGGCCTACCCTGCTCTGCATGCGGGTAGATATTGCACGCCACCGATTTTTGTTCGCCCTTATGGTATTCATTGGGTCCATATACGTTGAAAAACCGCAGCCCCACCCATTGCGGCGGTGTGGGGTCGCCGCGTTCCAGCGCCAGCGCAATATACTGGTCAAACAGCCATTTGCTCCAGCCGTAAGGGTTGAGTGGACGCAATTTGCCCAGATAATCCTTGCTGATGTCATCCACAAACCCCGCCGAGCCGTCACCATATGTTGCAGCAGAGGAAGCGTAAATAAATGGCACTTGGTGCGATGTCGCCCATTGCCATAGCTGGCGCGAAAGGGTGAAGTTATTTTGCAAAATGAAATCGACATTGGTTTCTGTGGTCGAAGAGCTTGCGCCCATGTGCAATATGCCACCAATTTCTGCCGAATGGCTCTCTAACCAAGGGGTAAGTTCGGCTGGGCTGATAATTTCAAAAATACGGTGTTTGGCAAGGTTGCGCCATTTATCGGTTGAACCAAACTGATCGCACACCACAATGCTGTATTCGCTGCTTTCCGCCAGCATGCCCGCAACCACCGAGCCAATAAACCCCGCACCACCCGTCACCAAAATACGCTTCATTTTTTTCTCCCTATTTTTAGGTAGTAAGCCATAAAATATGGTTTTTTTCAAGGGAATAGGGGAAAGTGGGGGTGTAGAGCATTGCGTATCGTGGATAGGGATGGCTTTTAAGCATCTTCTGCACTATCTATTCTTTATGTTTCACCCTTAACCACCCATACTCAAATGCAGGTAAATGACATGATGAAAGACTCTAAACTCTTTGAAGATATGGCGAAAATGGCAACGTCTGCAGCTGGCACCTTCATGGATATGAAGCGTGAGATAGAAGCGTCTGTGCATAGCCATATCGAGTCGTATCTTGCTCGCACCTCGCTTGTGACACGCGATGAATTTGAAGTGGTCAAAGCGATGGCCGAAAAAGCACGCAGCGAAAATGAAGCACTGCGCGCCGAGCTTGAGGCATTGAAATCCAGCAAGGGTAAAAAATCCTAGTAACGCACACTGCGCTATTGTACTGTGCATGCCTAAATTAGAGGGGTGTTATGAGTGGTATCTGGATTATTCTTGGCGTAATAGCCGTTATCGCGTTGTTCCTTATTGTTATCTATAATCGCTTGGTTGCACTTCGCCAAAACCGCGAAAATGCTTTTGCGGATATCGATGTTCAGCTCTTGCAGCGTGCCGACTTAGTGCCGAACCTCATTGAAACCGTCAAAGGCTACGCCACGCACGAAAAGCAGTTGTTTGAAAATGTCACCAATGCCCGCGCCAGCGCCATGGGTGGCGGCACGGTGAATGAAAAAATTGCAGCCAACGAGCAGCTCTCAGGCGCACTCATGAACCTCATGGCAGTTGCCGAAAATTACCCCGCCCTCAAAGCCGATGCGAACTTCGCGCAGCTGCAATCCGAGCTTTCCGCGCTCGAAGGCACCATTGCTGCCGCTCGGCGTTTCTTCAATAATGCCACGGGTGAATTCAACACCGCCATACAGCAATTTCCCGCCGTGTTATTTGCGCGCTCATTTGGTTTCATAGAGCAGCCTTTCTTCGAACTGGATGCCGCCAAAAAAGCCGAGGTGCAAACGCCACCTAAAGTCTCGTTCAGCTAGTCGGGGTCGCACGTGGCCTTTGGCTCTGTCGGCCTAAAAACCCATATCTGGAATAACCATCTGGCAAGTGCGTTTTTGCTGATATGCTATCCGCTGCTTGTCTTGTTGCTCACTTATGGTGTGTGCGTGTTGCTTGCCTTTTCTTCAGATGGAACTGCGCAACAACCCTATGCGCCCAACATCAATCCGTGGCTGCAGGGGCTTATGTTCGCACAAAGCGCGGCCCCCTTTGTTATTGGTGCCGTGGCCTTATGGTATGTAATCGCCACCCTCCTGCACCGCCATATTATCAATTCCGTTACCCATGCCAATGGCGTTAGCCGCACGCAAGAGCCAAAACTTTACAGCCTGCTTGAGAATCTTTGCATCTCGCGTGGGCTTCCCATGCCACATTTGGCGATTATTGAAACGCCACAACTCAATGCATTTGCTAGTGGCCTGCGCCCTGCAAATGCACAGGTAACGGTCACGCGTGGGCTGCTTGATACTCTGAATGATGACGAGCTTGAGGCCGTGCTCGCGCATGAATTATCACACATCATCAACCGCGATATTCAGCTGCTTATTATCTCTGCCGTGTTTGTTGGTCTACTCGCATTCTTGTGCGAAGCAAGCTGGCGCATGCTGCGCTATGGCAGTAGCGATAGCAAAAAAGGCGCGCAGCTTATATTTGCTATCGCGGTTGTATCATCGGTAGGCTACCTGCTCTCCATCCTGCTGCGCTTTGCGCTGTCGCGTAAACGCGAGTATATGGCCGATGCAGGGGCCGTTGAGCTCACTAAAAACCCCGATGCGATGGTACGCGCGCTCGACAAAATCTCAGGTAAATCCGAGATGCCCGATGTGCCTGCGGATTTTAAAGAAATGATGATTGATTATCCCCGCACAGGACTGTTCGGATTGTTTTCCACACACCCGCCCATCGAAGATCGTATCAGCGTGCTTCGTGCTTACGGAGGTGCAACAACGGATATTGCGCCACGCATTCGCCCTAAGCGCTCACCTTGGGAAAAGCGCCGCGATATCTGGAAGTGAGTGAAAAAATGTAAGCACCACCGTGGGTCACTTAGACCCATCATAAGGTGGTTAAAAATGCATCTACACCACTATATATAGTAAAAAAGTGATTTTTGCGATAGCTATTTTTTAACCATGTGTTTTAATCTGTTTCAACACACATACAGGTAGTTCCCATGTGTGGCACATAACAGGGAGACACTATGACCGCTGTTGCATTTGACTCGGATTCCTTGCGCACCAATCCACTTGATATCGCCGAACAACTCATCCTCGACCGCGAATGGTTATGCGACCGTCCGGTAGAAGAAGAACTTGTCGCCGAGGTACAATCAAGCTGGTGTAATTACCGTATCTGGTTCACCTGGCAGCCCGATTTAGGGGTGCTGATTTTCTCCTGTGCCTACGACATCAAAATCCACGAAAAGCACCGTGCTAAGCTTTACCCTCTGCTTGCTGCAGTGAACGAGAAATTATGGCTCGGGCATTTCGATTTATCGAGCGAAGACGGGGTGATTATGTATCGCCATGCGCAGTTACTGCGCGGTGCAAGCGGTGCTTCACCCGAGCAGCTCGAAGATCTGCTCGATATTGCTATCACCGAATGCAATCGTTTCTTCCCTGCATTCCAGTCGGTACTGTGGGGCGGTAACACGCATCACGAAGCGCTGGAGATTGCATTGCTGGACACAGTGGGCGAAGCCTAGTACTCTGTAAGCATGACTGAATTGCACACACAAGCAGCGCTGCTTACGCTGCACAAGAAGCTTATGGCCGCACTCACCGCCCATGAAGGCAGTACATGGAAAGAGGTGCGCAGCGAACTTCATATCCAGCATCAGGAACTGCCTGTGTGGGTGCTCTTATATGAAGATGCCGATCCAGTAGAAGTCCATGATATCTTCCGCCGCACCGTGGTTCCTTTCATCGATCTCATCTGCAACACCCAATTATCGCTCATGTATTTCATGGTCAAAAATGGCGAGCGTTTCCACCTCGACTATCTGGAATCCACCACTCATATACTGAGTGCCAGCGGTAGCCGCGAGGCACTTGGCATCTGGCAAAAAGAAAGCAAACGCCATTTTTGGATGTTCAACGCCACCCATTCAGGGCGCGAGTAAACGGTGACAGGTTCCCTCATATGCATCATTGGTGGCGGTCAAATGGGCGGCGCCATGGCGCACGGATTTGTTGCTTCGGGTAGTCCCGCTTCTTCGGTAACGATTATTGAACCAAATGCCGATAAATGCGCACAATACAAGGCAGAAAGTTTTTCGGTTTTCACATCGCTTAGCGATGTTCCTTCCACCTACGCTCCCCATGTCACAGTGCTCGCCATAAAGCCTCAAGCGGTTGCTGAATCCGCTGCTGCAATCGGTAATTTTTATGCAGCGCGGCCAGCGCATATGGTTATATCCATCCTTGCAGGCACACCCATTGCGCGCCTTGCTCAGATACTGGGCAATAAAGCTCCCATCATTCGCGCCATGCCTAATACTCCCGCACTCATAGGCGAAGGCATCACCGCATGCGTCGCAAGCAACACTGTCAGTTTCGATGCGCGCATCATGGCCACCGACCTGCTCGCAGGGATTGGCGAAGTGGTGTGGCTTGAGCATGAATCCCAGATAGATATTGCCACCGCCATTTCTGGTTCTGGCCCCGCTTATATGTTTCATGTTTTGGAATGTCTTGTCGAAAGTGCAGTTGCGCATGGGCTTGATGCAAATGTTGCGCGCGCACTTTCCATCCACACCATGCGTGGCTCAGCATTGCTTGCTAGCGAATCCTCCGATGCGCTTTCGGTGCTACGTCAGAATGTCACCAGCAAAGGCGGTACCACCGAAGCCGCACTCAACGTGCTTATGCCTGTGCTGCCTAATGTATTTAGAACCGCTATAGACGCAGCGATTACTCGGGCAAAGGCGTTAGCAGAAGTCAAATAAATAATAAAAATCAATGTGATAATCAAAAATATGTTGCAGCGCAACATGGGCTTGACATTGGTTGCAACCTTCCCTATATTGCATCGCAACACGCTTAAGTGTAACCAAATTATACCTACAACCGCAAGGAGAGTACAATGCAGAACTATAATGATATGATGAAGATGTGGTCGCAGTTCAAAGTGCCAGGCATGGAAAACATGCAGATGCCGCAAATGCCAAAAATGGACCAAATGTTCAAAATGCCGCAAATGCCACAGATGCCAAAAATGGGTCAAGTGCCAAACATGGATATGAGCGCCGTAACCAATATGGGCAAGCGTAACATGGAAGCCTGTACCTCGGCAGCACAATGCGTGACCGAAGGCATGCAAACCGCAGCACGTCGTCAGTCCGAACTTGCGCGCGCTTCGGTTGAGAAGCTTCTCAAGACCAGCAAAGACATGTTGTCGGGTGGTTCACCTGAAATCAACACTGCCAAGCAAGCTGAATTTGCAAAGGCTATGATTGAACAATGCATGAGCAACCTCCGCGAAGTATCCGAGCTGTACAGCAAATCAAGCTTCGAAGCATTCGATGTGCTCAACAAGCGCGCGGCTCAGAACTTTGAAGAGCTGAGCAAGCTTGCTAAAGCTGCGTAAATAGCTTTCGCTCAACACACCAAGGGCGCTGTGCAAACAGCGCCCTTTTTGTTTGTCTAACGTACCCCGCGTGGCAAGCGCAGCGTCACCACCAACCCCACCACTCCACCTTGGGTATCGCGCTTATTATCGAGGCTGATTTCGCCACCATGCGCATGGGCAATATCGCGCGCAATCGAAAGCCCAAGTCCCACACCGCCCGTTTTCGTATTGCGCGAGGCTTCCAAACGCGTAAAGGGCTTGAACACTTCTTCATGCGCAGTTTCGGGAATGCCAGGGCCAGCATCTTCCACCCGAATCCGCACGAAAGTTGCACTCGATTCCACATGCACCACGGCACGCTGGCCATAGCGCAACGCATTATCAATCAGATTAGTGATGCAGCGTTTAATCGATTGCGGGCGCAAAGTAATCTGCGTGGGCTCAGCAGGAATATCTTGCAAATACACCGCTTTGCCGCCCTGCGTGTAGCGCCCCACTACTTCACGCACCAGATCCATCACCTCGATCATCTCAGGTGGCTCGGGCACATCGCCACGCGCGAAATCGAGGTATTCCTGAATCATGTATTTCATGTCGGTGATATCATCTTCGAGCGTCTTCTTTTGCGCTTCATGCAAAGGAGCCATTGCTATCTGAAGCTGCATGCGCGTCAGTGGCGTGCGCAAATCATGGCTGATACCTGCCAGCATTTCGGTACGGGTGGCAATTTGGCGGCGCAGCCTTTCGCGCATAATCAGAAACGCCCTGCCCGCTTGGCGCACTTCAGCCGCACCACTGGGTTTAAAATCTTCTGCATCCTGCCCCATACCAAAGCGTTCGGCGGTTTTGGCAAGCTCAGTAATGGGACGCACCTGATTACGCAGAAACAACACCGCCACCGTAATCAGCAGCATCGCGCTTCCCACCATCCACAACACAAACACCTGCGTGGTGTTAGATGCCAAGCGCTTGCGCGTGGTTTGCAGTTTAATCACCTGCGCATCATGCGTCGCCACACGCACCAGAATATCGTTATTATCATTCACGGTGATAATGCTCACAGGCAGATTAATGCGCTGCTTCACATCTTTGTAAAATGTGCGGTAGGCTTTTTCGCTATATCCGCCTTTGAAGGGCTCACTCGCGCGCGGCACCAGCGCCATATGCATGCCCATATTCGCTGCCTGCTCTTTAGCGTATTCACGGCTTTCCGTGCTTGCATTGCGCTGCAGGGTGGTCACAAGCATCGTCACTTCACCGGCAAGTGCGTTGCTCATGTTGCGAGCCACCGTATCCCAGTGACGCTCGAAAAAGAAATACGCAACGAGTGCCTGCATCAAAAACACTGGCAGCAATAAAATCAGCAGCGCCCGCGAGAAAAGCGAAGTTGGAAGCCAACGCTTAAGCGAAATCACACGGCGTTTCCTGAGAAGTCTACGATGCATATCCATCCATAATGAGTGCGTATCCTGCATGGCGAACGGTCTGAATGTAAAGCGGTTTGCTTGGGTTCGCTTCGATTTTTTTACGCAGGCGGTTAATCTGCACATCCACCGAACGTGCATTGCCCCCATGCGCTTCCATCGAAGCATCGGCCAATATTTCGCGGCTGACGGGTTTTCCTGCAGCCTCCGCAAGCGCCCGCAAGCAGCCAAGTTCGCTGCTGGTAAGATAGACAGGCACATCGTTTTGCACCAATTTACCCGAATGCGGGTGAAATATAAACGCGCCAAAACGCACCGCGCGCGCTTCGGAAACAGGTTTCTGGGTGCGGCTTAGAATGTTACGAATGCGTAGCAGCAGCTCTTTAGGCTGAAAAGGTTTTACCAAATAGTCATCGGCGCCCGATTCCAGTCCTCCAATACGGTCTTCTGCTTCACCCAGCGCAGTGAGTAATAACACAGGCGGGCCATCTGCATCGCGCAATTGCTTGGCAAGCACGGTGCCGCGCTCACGTGGCATCATCACATCCAGCACCACCATATCGGGGGTGAGAAGCTGCAATACTGCGCGCGCCTCGTCTGCATGTTCTGCAGCCGTAGTGATGAATCCTTCCGCGCGTAAAAACTGCACCAGAAGTGCGCGCAATTTGTCATCGTCATCGACAATAAGGATATGAGGGGCAAGGCTGTTCATAGCCTATCCATAAGCTGATTTTTATGCAGCGTCATCTCACAAATCACGCCTGCGTTTTAACATCACCAACACCGCCCCCTCGCCACCCAATCGCTGCGGGGCATAGGTTGCTGCTACCACATGCATACGAATAGCTCCATCATTCAACCAGTGCGGTACTTCGCGCTTAAGCACCCCATCGCCTCCGCGCCCCTTTCCAGTAATAACCGCCAGCACACGTTCACCCCGCGCAACCATGCTTCGAATAGTGCGCTCCAGCGCATCAAAAGCTTCTACGCGCCCGTATCCATGCAAATCGAGCGCGCAATCAACGGGCAATTCGCCACGCTTGAACCTGCGCGCATTCAACCCATCCATCATATGCGCGTCCCCAATGCGTATCGGCGACTGTGGCACTTTACGCTGCGTTTTTACCACTGGTGTAGGTACTGCAATCTCTTGCGGCAACATGGCCGGTTCTGACAACACAAATTCCACATCTTCGCCTGCGTGGAATTTGGTGTCATGGCGCGTGGCTTGCTGCCACAAAGCACGTTCTTCAGGCGTTAAATCACGCGAGCGCACCACGCACTAAAACCACTGCGTCGGATTCAGTACCGAAGAAGTGCCTGATTTTGGCAGCAGCCAAAACACTTTCGCTGGGGTGTTCTGATGCCCTGCATGCCACTCCGCGTGATCACCGCGCCCAAAGAAAATATCATAGCGGATAGGGCCGATAATCGCTCCGCCTGTATCCTGCGCTACCATCAATTTACGGTAGGACTTTTTGAAAATCGCATGCGGGTCAGTAATGCTGGTAGCCAGGTAAATCGGCGAGCCGTAAGGTACACGGTCATCGTCCACCGCAATGGAACGGTTCGGGGTGAGCGACACGCCGATTGCGCCCTTTGCATACGCCCCACCAGGAACTGCCTTAAAGAAAATATAGGATGGGTTGGTGTTCATAATTTCTTGTGCCTTTGCAGGGTTTGCGCGCAACCAGTCACGAATGGTTTGCATAGTCACGGTTTGCAAATACCCACGCTCTTTCAGTACCCGTCCAATCGGCACATAGCCATGGCCATTTTGCTGGGCATATTGCAGCCCCATTATGCTGCCATCTTCCATGCGCACCTTGCCCGAACCTTGGATATGCAGGAAAAACAGCATCACCGCGTCATCCACATACATCAGCACAGGGGCTTTGCCTGCCAATGCTCCTGCTTCAATTTGTGCACGCGAGAAGCTGGGTTTTTTGAAATTATATGGCACCCCATATACTGGTACATTAAAACGCGCGGAGCGCGTTTTCGCGCCGTGCAGCAGGGGTTCATAATAGCCTGTTGTTAGCCCTTTGCTACTCGCACCCGTCACCGCTCGGTACGGTATGAAATGCTGCTCAAAAAACAACTTTGCCTCTTCATCGGTTGGCGAGGTTAGGTGCGCCGCCGCGCCGCAGGCGCGCTGCCACGCGGCAGCATCTGCGTAACGCACTCCATTTTTAGTGACATAACTATTGCCTCTGCGTGCATTCACCCCGCAGGTTTGTGCAAACACATTGAAGGCACTTGCATGTTCATCACGCTCCCAACCAGGTAAATCATCGTAAGATGCTTCCGTAAGCGTAAGCTTATTGGGATCTCCCCCCATGCCACCGTCACAGGCAGCAAGCAGTGTTAGCATGATAAACGGTATAACTATACGCCGCATAGGTGGCTCCTTTGTGAGCTGTCACTATGCTACGGCGTCTGCGCTGGTTGCAAGCGTTGCGTGAAACTTATCAGGTCTCAATAATCACCCAGTTCGGGTCGCTCGATTTGAGGTCGCGGCTAAAGCCCCATGTATCATCGATTTCCACTTCCTGCGAGACATCGCCTTCAATAATCTCCCCGCTTTTATCCTTCACCAGCTGAATCTGGTCGCTGGTGAAAAACACGCGGATGGTGGCTTTGCTGCCTTGCAGTTTCGCTTCCTTGATTTCTGCTTTCGCAATGGAAAGTAGCGTGTTTTGCACCTGCTCGCCCTTAGCTTCCTGCTCTTTAATGGCCGCTTCAAACTGTGTGTAGAGCGGCTTATCCAGCAGCATACGCAGCGTCTCTAAGTCGCGGTTGCGGTAAGCTTCAATTGTCATTTCAAATGCACTGCGTGCACCTTCTAAAAACCCTTCGGCTGTAAAATCTGCATCGATTTTGTTCATATCACGTAATGTGCCCTGAATTTCCGGGCTAAATGCTTCGAACGTTACGGTGGGAATCGAGGCAGCAAGGGCTTCTTTGGTAGGAAGCTGAATCACGCGCTCGTTTTCATCTGCCTGTTGTTTGGCACGGGCAATGTCGCTGGGGTCGCGGCCTGTTTTATCGCCTAACATGCTGCGATAGCGCAGGATAATAAAGGCGGCAATCGCACCGAGAATTATAATATCACCGATAGGAAATCCGTCGCTCATATACACATCCAGAAATTCGTGTTGTCGCTTTTTCTATGACTGATATATGGGTCTAAACAAAGGAAAGCAACCATGACCGATACAAATACCCCCGAATCCCAGCCCGAACAGGCACCTGCAAGCTTCTTGTTGCGTAGCCAGTACATCAAAGACCTCTCATTTGAAAACCCTCGCGCGCCAGGCATCTATGCCTCGCTCACCGAAGCACCCGCAATCGACGTGCAGCTTAACCTCACCGCTCAGCGCGTCGCCGACGCACTGTTCGAGCTTACCGTGCATATCGCCGTGCGCTCGGTTGCCGATAAACAAACCGTGTTTCTCGTCGATTTGGCCTATGCAGGGTTGTTTGAAGCCATCAGTATTCCCGAGGATCAGATTGAACAGGCCGTACTGGTGCAAGGCGCATTCCTGATTTTCCCCTATGCACGCCGCATCATCTCCGATGTCACACGCGATGGCGGGTTCCCTGCACTCAATTTAGAGCCGATAGATTTCTTTGCGCTCTATCTACGCAACCGCCAGCAGCCTGCGGCGTAAATTACCCCGCCAATTCACGCCATAGCGGTTTTTTTATCTTATCAAGCAGCGCTTTGTGCGCTGCTTTTTCTTCCGCACTCGCAGGGAAATGGCGTTCGGGGATGGAAGTGTGGCCACGAAAGCCAATGCTTGCTTCTTCCTGCTCTTCTTCCTCTTTTTTCAGCTGCATGGCACTTTGTCTGCCACCCAGCAATTCAAGATACACATCTGCAAGCAGTTCCGAATCGAGCAATGCTCCGTGTTTGGTGCGTTTGCCCAAATCAATATCAAAGCGTTTGCACAGCGCATCCAAACTTGCAGGCTGACCAGGGAATTTCTGTCGCGCCATAATCACCGTGTCAATGGCGCGTGTAGCGTCTATCAATGGTAAATTCTCACGCTCCAATTCAGCGTTCAAGAACTTCAAATCGAAATTGGCATTATGGATGATGAGCTTGGTATCGCCAATAAACTCCAAAAAAGCTTTGGCAATGGTTTTGAATAGCGGCTTGTCGCTCAAGAAATGCGCACTTAACCCATGCACACGCTCGGCTTCGGGCGGCATATCGCGCTCGGGGTTCAAATACGTGTGAAACACCGTGCCTGTTGCCACATGGTTCATCAGCTCCACACAGCCAATTTCCACAATGCGGTGGCCACTGTAAGGATCAAGCCCTGTGGTTTCGGTATCGAGTACTATTTCTCTCATATTTTATCCTTAAGCGAGCGTTCGATTTTTACATAATCTTCTGCAGTAATCCATCCACCTGTGCTTGTGTGTGATCCAACGTTCCGCTGGTATCAATCACCTTATCCGCACGCCGATTGCGCACCTCCTCAGGCAATTGACGGCTCAGCATAAATTCCAGCTTCGCCTCACTTACATTCGGGCGCTGCATGGCACGCTTGATGCGCAACGCTTCGGGCGCGCTCGCGGTAATGGTAACATCGCACAACACATCCGCCGCCGTTTCAAATAACAACGGAATTTCCAGCACGCAGAGCTTCGCTCCCGACGCTTTCTGCTGCGCAATGAAGGTTTCTTCTTCCGCGCGCACCAGCGGGTGCAATACATCCTCGAGCAGCTTCAATTTATCAGGATTAGCAAAGACAATACTGCCAAGCTTTTTGCGGTTGATGGATCCCTGCTCCACCGCGTCAGGGAAATGCACGGCAACGGTGCTTTTAGCGGCACCTTCCAGCAACCCATGCACCACCGCATCTGCATCGAGTGTGGCAATGCCATGAAAGCGGAACCGCTCCGCAATAGTCGATTTACCGCTGGCAATGCCGCCTGTAAGCCCTATCACTAGCATGGCATCTCCTTCAGCACATATGTGCGCAATTCCTCTGTTACCTCAGGTGTCACACCCCACCATAGCGCAAATGCTTTTTGCGCTTGATAGAGCAGCATGCCAAGCCCATCGACCGTAGCGAGTCCGCGCGCTGCGGCATCTGCAAGGAGCGGTGTCACAAGCGGTGCATAGACAATATCATACACCACCGTCTGCGCAGGCAATGCTTCCATCGGCAGCACTAGTGGCGCGTTCGCTTTCATACCTGCGCTGGTGGTGTTGGTAAGCAGACTAGCCGTTGCAAACACATGGGCTGCGCCGTCCATCGTTGAGGCTTCCACACCGCATTCCTGCGCCAAGGCGGCAGCCGTCTCATAGGTACGATTAATAATGGTAATGCGCGCCGCACCTTCCTGCTTTAGTGCATACACTGCCGCACGCGCCGCGCCGCCCGCACCCAGCACCACGGTATGCTGAAATAACTCTGCATTATCTGGCTGCGCATGTTTCAGGTGCGTGATAAATCCATATGCATCCGTATTGCTACCATGCCATGTTCCATTGTCGCAGGTTATCGTATTCACCGCACCAATGGTGCGTGCGGTGTCATCTACATCCCCTACTAATGCCATCACCGCTTGCTTGTGTGGCACCGTCACATTCAAGCCCCGCAGGGGCGTTTTTTTTAATTTTTCCCACCCTTCCGCAAGCGCCTCTGGAGCTATATCATACAAACAATACGCACCCTCTATCCCATGTTGCCTCAGCCAATAACTATGAATTTTCGGCGAGAGTGAATGTGCAACAGGGTGGCCAATCAGTCCGGTGGTCTGCATATCACACCCCCACCTGACCACTCGCTTTGCGTTTTTCCATCTGCCGCTGGCGGTATTGAATTATCAGCGCCGCTGTTTCTTCCACCGAACGCCGTGTCACATCTATCACTGGCCAGCCATGTTTGCGGTAAAGTTTGCGGGTATCTTCCAGCTCTTCTTTCACGCGGTCTTCATTTACATAATCCGTGTTGGTCGGCTGGTTCATGGCCATCAGGCGGCTTTTTCTAATATCCAGCAATCTATCGGCGCTGATGGTGAGGCCCACCACCAAGGGTTGCTTGAGCGCCTCGACCGATTCAGGCAACGGCACATGCGGCACAAACGGCACGTTCGCCGCCTTAAACCCGCGATACGCCAAATACACACATGTCGGCGATTTGCTGGTTCGCGAGACACCGACAATCACAATATCTGCCTGTTCAAGCTCCCACGTGGCTTGCCCATCATCATGTTCGAGCGCAAAGTTAATGGCATCCACACGGGTAAAATAATCTTCTGATAATTCATGCTGGGTACCAGGCGCGCCCGTGGCTTCTTCCTGCAGATAGCTCGAAAATTCGCGCACCACATGGCTTAAGATTGGAATGCAGGGCAGCGCCCGTTTCGCACAGGCCTGTCGCAATGCTTCACGCAGCCCTGCATCTACCAATGTGAACATCACAATACCAGGGTGCGAATCCAACCCTGCGATGATTTTTTCCATCTGCCCCTTGGTGCGCACCAGCGACCAGATATGCTCTTCCGCATGCACCCCTTCAAACTGCGCAAGGGTAGCACGCGCCACACTCGATACGGTTTCGCCCGTTGAATCCGATACCAGATGCAAATGAAATTGTTTCATGCCCAAGCTGTAACATTACCGCGCGCAGGTGCAAGCACTTACGCGCACACGCACGTACATTATATCTGCATGGTTATCCCCACATGGCTGTGTGCGAATAAGTGAGAACGAGGGTAACCGCATGGTTATCCACTTGGGTGCAAAATCCATACACAAATGCACCTGCGTTATGCACAGTACTGTGCCTGTGTGTGAGGATTTTTCGTGTGATGTGTGTTGTCTGTGCGAAAGCATTTCATGCACGTTATTCATTGCCTGAATTTGATTGGTAAATGATAAGGTTGGAATGTTCATACCCATCTCATCCACGAAAAATTGCAGGTGTAATTCTGTGGGTGGGGTTGTGAAAAAAACTGGTGGAGTCGTGAATTCTATGATTGAGCATAGACCACTACAACCACCTTTTCTTATTTATATATTTCTTATTAGTAGAAAGCGTTTTGTGAATAAACCCATACTCAATGCTCTTCAGAAAAAAGTTTCTTCGCAAGTTCCCTTTTGGTTCATGCGGCAAGCAGGAAGGTATTTACCCGAGTATCGTGCAGCGCGTGCAGATGCAGGAAGTTTTCTCGATTTATGTTATAATCCCGAGCTTGCAAGTGAAGTAACGCTTCAGCCTATTCGTCGTTTTGGAATGGATGGCGCGATTTTATTTTCTGATATTTTGGTTCTGCCACACGCACTTGGAGTCGATGTACGATTCGCGCAAGGTGAAGGCCCGATACTCGATCAGATTCATACGCAAGAACGTATCGATGCGTTGGATATGTCGGCTATACAAACCCATTGCGCTCCTGTGTTTGAAACGATTCGTCGTGTGAAAAAAGAGCTTCCTGCGCATGTTACTATGCTTGGGTTTGCAGGAGCACCTTTTACGGTTGCAGCCTACATGGTCGAAGGAAAAGGGTCGAAAGAGTACAACATCCTCCGCGCGTTTTTTTATAAAAACCCAGAATTATTTCAGCGCATTATTGATGTACTGACCGACGCTACAATTATTTATTTATCCGCACAAATTGAAGCAGGTGCAGAAGCAGTGCAGTTATTTGATAGTTGGGCAGGGGTGCTATCGCCCGAGCGTTTTGAGACTTATTGCATTAAGCCCAATCAGCGTATTGTTGCAACGCTCAAAAAAGCCTATCCGCATATTCCCATTATCTGTTTTCCGCGCGGTGCAGGTGCTAAACTAAGCGAATTTTGTGCAGCAGTGGAATGTGATGCTGTGTCGATTGATACGTCCACATCGCTCGAATTTGCCAAAAAAGTGGCTGCAGGAAAAACGATTCAGGGTAATTTAGATCCTATGCTATTGCTTGCAGATACGGATGTGATGCTGAAAGAAGCGGCGCTTATATTGGACGTGATGCGCGGGTATCCTTTTATTTTCAATCTTGGTCATGGCTTTACACCTGAGACAAAAATAGAAAACGTAGA
>JAIXZB010000017.1 GCA_027489915.1 Rickettsiales bacterium
ACCACAAAGCTGCCAGATAACGTTTTTTTTTTTTTTTTTTTGGCGGAGAAAGGCTCAATCCCTGGGCTTGCATTGCCGCAAATGATGGAAATCGAAGCGGTGGGAGCAATCGCCATTTTGTTGGAGAAACGCTCCATAATACCGCACTCAGCTGCATCAGGGCAGGCGCCTTTTTCGTGCGCCAGTTTGGCACTTGCTGCATCCGCACCACGACGAATCAGCTCGAACATTTTTTTATTCCAGACTTTCGCCATCACCGATTCAAACGGAATCATTTTGCTTTGCAGGTAGGAATGGAATCCCATCACCCCAAGCCCGACCGAGCGCTCGCGCGCAGCAGAATATTTGGCGCGGGCCATACTATCAGGTGCGGTATCAATGAAATCCTGCAGCACATTGTCCAAGAAGCGCATTACATCTTCGATGAAGGTGGGGTGGTCTTTCCACTGATCAAAATATTCCACATTCAACGAGCTCAAGCAGCACACCGCCGTGCGGCTTTTGCCCAGATGGTCAAAGCCTGTAGGCAGCGTGATTTCACTGCAGAGGTTAGACATTTTCACCGTCAGGTTAAGCTGCTTGTGATGCTCAGGAATCGCCTTGTTCACGCTGTCGATGAACAGCAGATAGGGCTCACCCGTTTCAATGCGCGTGGTGAGGATTTTTGCCCATAATTCACGCGCTTTGATTTCGCTCACAGGTGCTTTGTCTTTCGGCGAGAGCAGTTCCCACTTCTCATCCTTCTCTACCGCTTGCATGAAGGCATCGGTAATCGCTACACCATGGTGCAGGTTCAGTGCCTTGCGGTTGGGATCGCCACCGGTAGGACGGCGAATATCCACGAATTCTTCAATCTCTGGGTGCGATACATCGAGATACACTGCCGAAGAACCACGGCGAAGCGAGCCTTGCGAAATCGCGAGTGTGAGTGAATCCTGCACACGAATGAATGGTACCACGCCCGAGGTTTTTCCGTTGCGACCCACTTTTTCGCCGAGTGAGCGCAGGTTACCCCAGTACGAACCAATTCCCCCACCGCGTGAAGCAAGCCACACGTTTTCGTTCCACAAATCGACAATGCCGTTCAGCGAATCTTCGGTTTCATTCAGAAAGCACGAAATGGGAAGGCCGCGGTTAGTACCGCCATTGCTGAGAATCGGGGTGGCGGGCATGAACCACATCTTGCTGATGTAATCGTAAATACGCGCTGCATGCTCTGCATCATCGGCGTAGGCACTTGCCACACGTGCAAACATGGTCTGATAGGTTTCATCAGGCAACAAATAGCGATCATCGAGCGTCGCCTTGCCGAAATCGGTCAAGTACTTGTCGCGCGCAGTATCTACTGCAATGGCATGGCCTGAAATTTTCTCTGCGGTCGCTACGGTTGGCATAGCACACTCCCTCTTCGCTTTTTTTACGTTGTTGACTCACCCATACTTAAGGGCGTTGGCACCGGCTTGGAGTGAGAACAAATCACAACCCCTTGGTGGTGCGAAATGGATACTACATGTTGTGGTCTGCTCGGCAATCGTGAAATTTTACGAAGGTGCGCATTTTTTACTTGATAAGTATTTTTATTCATAATTTTCAATGTCAAATCTGTTTTATCCCCATAACGGATTTTAGGGGGTGCTTGGTTTTTAGGCAACACTATATGTTGTGTTACCCATGCATTACACACAACGGCTATCTGCCATTTCTGCATCACACATCAAGACCATAGCCCTCTTATCCGCTAGGGATTGCATAGTAGTGGCTTTGCACCCCCCATCAATCTGCAAAAACACGGTATGAAAAGAGGCCTGTTTCTCCTGATTATATAATGCACTAACGGCGTCATTCACAGACCTACCCCGTGCATAATGTGCTGGTTATCCCCATTCATCCACATATGCACAGTGGCTGCTAGGTAACAAATGGGTTGTTTATTTGTAAGCTGCGCATTCCTTACGCAGCATATATGTATTTTTGCATGACTTCACTCATTTCGCTATTCGGGCTCATTGCCCTCACGCTATTTGCCACCGCCTGCACTCCCAAAGCACCGGGCGATGTCGTGGGCAAAACATTCAAGGGGCTTAACGCAAGCCATCATTGCATCGACACAGCAAAAGGCACGCGATGCTACTATCTGGTGCTGCCAAACGAAATGCCTTCTAAGCTCATCGTTGCACTGCATCCTGCGTTTCATTCCGTGGCAGCTACCGAAGAAGTGGCGCGCTTTGCACCCAAGGCCATTGAAGCAGGTTACGGCGTAATGTTCCCCGAGGGCATCGACAAGCAATGGAACGATGGCCGCATCGCCGAGAAAGCTACGCCTTACGCAGAGAAATACGATGATGTCGCTTTCCTGAATGCGGCCATTGCACAGGTGCAGAAACAGTTACAGATTACCCCGCGCGATACGTTAATAGCAGGCATGAGCAATGGCGGCATGATGGCACAGCGCCTGGCGTGTGAAAGTGATATTGCACATGCTATGGTCACGGTAGTGGCCAACCTGCCCGTCGGGCTAGACACCACCTGCACTGCCTCGCCCAAAGCGATGCTAATGGTATTTGGCAAAGCCGACTCTGTGGTGCCTTACGCAGGAGGAGCGCTTGGCAAAACCCCAACCGCATGGGGCGAAGTGATATCCACCGAAGACACGATTGCATTTTTTGCCAAGCGTAATGGCGCAAACGCTGCACCTACCATCACCCAGCTTAATGCGCAGGAAGACAAAACCATCGCCGAACATCGCGTGTTCACCGATGCATCGCCACGCATTGAAGCGTACGTGGTCGAAAATATGGGCCATACATGGCCGAATGAATCCTCGCAGCTGCGCGCATGGCTCACCACCCGTGGCCGCGTCACGCGTGAAATCGATGCGGTGGATGAGATACTACGTTTTGCCGAAGATACGATTGGCACCAGCAACGCCCCACCACGCTACTAACGCCCGTGCCCACCGTTCTCGCGCTGAATACGCTGTGGTCTTTCCTGCAGTTTCATAATACACTCTGCTGCTGCAATGCCTGAGGTAATGGCACCAGGCACAGCACCTGGGCCCTCTTTGTCAAAGGCCTCACCTGCAATCCATAATTTATTGTTCCAGGTTGAAAGTGGCCCTGTGCGCTCGGCTCCCGGGGTCATATAACTATAGGCTCCGCCAATATATTCTTTACCTCCCCAATTGGTAATATGCGGTGGTGCATCGGTCACATGTTTCAACACTTCGCGCAGTGGCTCATAACGCTGCATCGCCTTCATCAAAAATGCGCGCGCTTCCTCGGGCGAAGATTGTTCCATCTGTTTGGCGAGTGCGGTGCCTACAATCACCGTCAGCACAGGTTCATGTGCGCCCATCACATGCATAATCATCGGAGTATCTTGCGAATGCTCATCTATACGCAAATGCGCTAAGTCTGGGTTGGCACGGGCAAACGCTGGGTCAAGCTGGAACGTGATTTTGCACAAATCTCCCATCTCTAAATGATTCAGTTTCTCGCGGATCGTCTGATTCAAGAGAGGTGAAAATGATGTAGTGTTATTCTTTAACGTGGCGACCGACCCAGT